>JAZBPT010000090.1:0-3118 GCA_036351755.1 Wenzhouxiangella sp.
GCCCACCTGGGTGGTCTGGTAGACCGCCTCGTAGGTGAGCGTGCCCGAACGGGACACGACGCCGATCCTGCCCTTCTTGTGGATCTGGCCCGGCATGATGCCGATCTTGCACTCGTCGGGCGTGATGATGCCGGGGCAGTTGGGGCCGATCAGGGTCACGTCGTCGTAGTTGTTGAGCGCGGCCTTGACGCGCATCATGTCGAGTACCGGGATGCCCTCGGTGATACACACGATCACGCGCACGCCCGCGTCGGCCGCCTCGAGAATGGCGTCGGCCGCGAACGGCGGCGGCACGAAGATCATCGACGCGTCCGCGCCGGTCTCCTCGACCGCTTCGTCGACGGTGTTGAACACCGGCAGGCCGAGGTGCTCCTGGCCGCCCTTGCCCGGCGTGACGCCGCCGACCATGCGCGTGCCGTAGGCAATGGCCTGCTCGGAATGGAAGGTGCCCTGGCTACCCGTGAAGCCCTGGCAGATGACCTTGGTCTTACTGTCGATCAATACACTCATTGCTAATTCCTTCAGGCGCCCGCCGCTTCCACGGCCTTGCGCGCACCGTCATTGAGATCGTCGGCGGGGATGATGTCGAAGTCGCTGTTGGCAAGCATTTCCTTGCCCTTGTCCACGTTGGTGCCTTCCAGGCGCACAACCAGCGGAACGTCCATCTCGACATCCTTGACCGCTTCGATGATGCCCTCGGCAATCGCATCGCAACGGACGATGCCCCCGAAGATATTGACCAGGATCGCCTTGACGTTGTCGCCGGAGAGAATCAGCTTGAAGGCCTCCTTGACGCGTTCGGCGTTGGTGCCACCGCCGACGTCGAGGAAGTTGGCCGGCTCGCCGCCGGCGAGCTTGATCACGTCCATGGTCGCCATCGCCAGGCCGGCGCCGTTGACCATGCAGGCGATATTGCCGTCGAGCGTGACGTAGTTTAGGTCGTGCTTGCTTGCGGCCAGCTCGGTTGGATCTTCCTGGGACTCGTCGCGCATCTCGGCGATGTCGGCATGGCGGAACAGCGCGTTGTCGTCGGCGTTGAGCTTGGCGTCGAGCGCGCTCAGGTCGCCGTTTCCGTCGATGATCAGCGGATTGACCTCGATGAGGCTGATGTCCTTTTCCATGAACAGCCGATAGAGGCCGCTCATGATCTTGACCAGCTGCTTGACCTGCTTGGCGTTGAGGCCCATGCGGAAGCCGATGTGACGCGCCTGGTAAGGCATGAAGCCGGCGGCCGTGTCGACCGGCGCGGTGATGATCTTCTCGGGCGACTCCGAAGCGACCTGCTCGATGTCAACGCCACCGGCGGCCGAGCCCATGAACACGACCGACTTCTGCGCACGGTCGACCAGGGCGCCCAGGTAGAGCTCCTGCTTGATGTCGGTGGCTTCGGCGACCAGCACCGAGTTGACCGGCAGCGCGCGGCCGCCCGTCTGGTAGGTCTCGATGTTCATGCCGAGCATCTTTTCCGCGGCCTCGCGCACCTCGTCGAGGCTGGAAACCAGCTTGACCCCGCCGGCCTTGCCGCGGCCGCCCGCGTGGACTTGGGCCTTGATTACCCATTCGCTGCCGCCGAGCTGCTTGGCCGCTGCGACGGCCTCATCGACGGTTGTTGCCAGCTCTCCACGCGGCACGGGAATACCGTACTGCTCGAACAGCTCCTTGGCCTGGTACTCGTGAAAATTCATGCTTGGAAAACCCGTTGGTGATGATTGGATTGATTCGATCCGGAAAAATCGGCGCGCGACCCGCTGGCCGGCCTCGCCGAAACCGGCGTATTCTGGAACAAGCCGGCCCATTTATCAAACCGCGACCCCTTCGAACGACCCGGTTCCGGACTTCCCGGCCCTGGCGCGGGACTGCGCGGGGCCACAAGTGACCGGATGCCATCGACGGTCGGCGCCGCGGCGCCAGCCCGGGGTGTCCGTACAGCGGTTGAGGGGGTAGTATACTCGTCGGCAGGAAGGACCGCGTAAGGACGCAGCAAGACGTCCACGTCGGCGGCATACACGACCTTGAACGGCGCGAGACCAGGAGATCGAAGCTTGAAGACATTCGGCACACTGGTGGCCGACGAGGAGGTGGTGGGGCGCGCCCTGCACTACCTGAATGCATTTCGGGTGCTGGCCTCGATTGCTGCGCTGATCGCCGTATTCGGCCCGCTGGCCGAGGATATCCAGGGCTATCGCCTCTTCCTCGCACAGGCGGCCGCGCTGACCTACGCCGGCAGCGCGATCGGATTTCTCGTCTTCCACCTGCGGCGCGGTATCGACGTCTCCGAGCTCGCCTCCTTTTCCCTGGCGAGCGACCTCATCCTGATCGGGTTGATCCTTCATGCGTTCGGCGGCATCGAGAGCGCGCTGGTCATCCTGCTGCTGTTCACCGTCGGCATCGCCGGCCTGATCCTCGACCTGCGCACTACCCTGCTGTTCGCGTCGCTGGTCACGTTGGGGCTACTGCTGGATGCCTGGCTGAGCCAGCGCGGGGCGCTCGAGGCGCGCTCGCTCTTCCAGGCCGCGCTCTATGGCGCAGGCGCGTTCGGCATCGCCGTCGGCGCCTCCCTGCTCGGACGCTGGGGCCGCGAGTACAAGCTGCTGGCCGAGCGACGCGGGCTCGACCTGGCCAACCTCGGCCACATCAACGAACTCATCATTCACAAGCTGCGCTCGGGCGTGCTGGTGGTCGACTCCCAGGACCGGATCAGGCAGATGAACGAAGCCGCCTGGTACCTGCTGGGCAACCCGCCGGTCAACGACCGCAACCTCCGCACCATCGCACCCCCGCTGGCCGAGCGGCTCGAGCGCTGGCGCAAGACCGGCAAGACCGAGGACGAAGGGCTGCTGCTGCAGTCGACGCAGTCGGCGGTCGTGCCGACCATGCTGACCATGCCGGGCGTCAACGAAACAGAAGCCACGCTGATCTTCCTCGAGGACACCTCGGTGGTCAGCCGGCGCGCCCGCGACCTGGCCCAGGCCTCCCTGGCCCGGCTGTCGGCCAGCATCGCGCACGAGATCCGCAATCCTCTGGGGGCACTGAGCCACGCCGCGCAGCTCATCAACGAGTCTGAAGATCTCAACAAGGCCGACCGCAAGCTCGTCGGCATGATGCTCAACCACGCCGC
>JAZBPT010000091.1:0-8891 GCA_036351755.1 Wenzhouxiangella sp.
CGCTGCATCAGGTCGTGGCCGAAGACCAGGACCAGGATCGGCCCGAGATAGATGGTCGCGAACAGCCAGCCGTTCTCCACGGCGCTGCCCACCGCGCCGAAGAAGGTCCAGGACGTGCAGTAGACCGCAAGCGACAGCGAATAGACGGCTGCACGAGTCCGCGGACCGAGCGGGATCGCCGCACCGCGGTCACCCCACCAGGCGATGGCGAACAGCAGCCCTACGTAGGCCAGTGACAGGAGAGCGATCAGGGAGGCTGAGAACATTCGGGCAGGTCTCGGAAACCGGTTTCATCATAGCAATCCGCGGCGCGGCAATCGCGGGCCCATCGACTAAAGTCGAAAGGCGCTTCCGGCGAGGCGTTGCTACATTCCCCCGAGAGTCACCGCAATCAAGAGGGAATCCCCGTCATGTCCGATCAAGCCACGCGCGATCGCTACTGGAAAGCCAACCTGCGGCTCATGGCGATCTGCCTGATCATCTGGTTCACCGTCTCCTACGGCTTCGGCATCCTGCTCGTCGACGTGCTCGACCAGTTCCAGCTCTTCGGTTATCCGCTGGGATTCTGGTTCGCGCAGCAGGGTTCGATCTACACCTTTCTCGGCCTGATCTTCTTCTATGCCTGGCGCATGAACAAGCTCGACCGCGAACACGACTTCCACGAAGAGTAAGGAGCCGACATGGATCTGCAAACACTGACCTACATCGTCGTCGGCGCTACCTTCGTGCTCTACATCGGGATCGCGATCTGGTCCCGGGCACATTCGACGGGCGATTTCTACGTGGCCGGCAAGGGCGTTCATCCCGTCGCCAACGGCATGGCCACCGGGGCGGACTGGATGTCGGCCGCCTCGTTCATCTCCATGGCCGGCCTGATCGCCTTCCTGGGTTACGACGGATCGGTCTACCTGATGGGCTGGACCGGCGGCTACGTGCTGCTCGCCCTGCTGCTGGCGCCCTACCTGCGCAAGTACGGCAAGTTCACCGTGCCCGAGTTCATCGGTGATCGGTACTATTCGAAGTCGGCCCGCATCGTCGCCGTCATCTGCCTGATCTTCATTTCATTCACCTACGTGGCCGGGCAGATGCGCGGCGTGGGCATCGTCTTCTCGCGCTTCCTGGAGGTCGATATCCTCACCGGCCTGCTGGTGGGTATGGGCATCGTCTTCATCTACGCCGTGCTCGGCGGCATGAAGGGCATCACCTACACCCAGGTGGCGCAGTACTGCGTGTTGATCTTCGCCTACACCGTGCCGGCGGTCTTCATTTCCATCCAGTTGACCGGCCATGCCCTGCCCCAGCTCGGCCTGGGCTCGACGGTCAGCGGCTCGGAATCGGTCTGGCTTCTGGAGCGGCTCGACCGCGTCGTCCAGGACCTCGGCTTCGGCGCCTATACCGACGGCTCGAAGGCGACGATCGACGTCTTCTGCATCACGCTGGCGCTGATGGTGGGCACGGCCGGGCTGCCGCACGTGATCGTGCGATTCTTCACCGTGCCGAAAGTCAGCGACGCGCGCCGTTCCGCCGGCTGGGCGCTGTTCTTCATCGCCCTGCTCTACACCACGGCACCCGCGGTCGGCGCCATGGCCCGCCTGAACCTGATCGAGACGATCTGGCCCGGCGGCACCAGTGAGGAAACGCAGCCGCTGGCCTACGAAGAGCGGCCGACCTGGTTCAGAACCTGGGAGGAAACGGGCCTGCTCGGCTTCGAGGACAAGAACGGCGACGGCCGGATCCAGTACTACAACGACGCCAACGAACAGTTCTCACCGGTAGCCGAGTCGCGCGGCTGGGACGGCAACGAACTGACCGTGGACCGCGACATCATGGTGCTGGCCAACCCGGAAATCGCCAACCTGCCGAACTGGGTCATCGCCCTGATCGCCGCGGGCGGCATCGCGGCGGCCCTTTCGACCGCGGCCGGGTTGCTGCTGGTGATCTCCTCGGCCGTGTCGCATGACCTCGTGAAAGGTATTTTCAAACCCGACATGAGCGAACGCGGGGAATTGCTGACCGGGCGCATCGCGGCCGCGGTCGCAATTCTCATCGCCGGCTACCTGGGCTACAACCCGCCAGGCTTCGTGGCCCAGGTGGTGGCGTTCGCCTTCGGGCTGGCGGCCGCGTCGCTGTTCCCGGCCATCATCATGGGCATCTTCTCCACGCGCATCAATCGCGAGGGCGCCATTGCCGGCATGCTCACCGGCCTGTTGTTCACGTTCGGCTACATCCTCTATTTCAAGGGCATCTTCATCACGCCCCTGGCCGAGAACGTACCGGAGAACTGGCTGCTCGGCATTTCGCCGGAAGGCATCGGCGTGGTCGGCATGATCCTCAACGTGATCGTGGCGACCGTGGTCAGCAAGCTGACGGCCCCGCCGCCGGCCGACATCCGCGACCTGGTCGAGGACATCCGGGTGCCGCGCGGTGCCGCCGCGGCGCACGAGCACTGATCCCCGGCTCTCCCCCGATGATCCTTCTTCCTCCGGAAGGATCCCCTTGGCCGGCAGCCTCCGCTGCCGGCCTCTTTTTTTCCATGCGGTCATGGAGATAATGACGCCATGAGCCCGGTGCCCAAGGACATTTCCGAGTTCCTGTCGCAGGTCGTCCCCTTCGACGCCCTGTCGCCGGATCTCGTCGGCCGACTGGCCGGGTCGCTGATCATCCGGTACTTTCGCGCCGGCGACGGGATCGCCACGCTCGATCCGCCGGGCGGATCGGGCCTGTTCATCGTGCGCAAGGGCGCGGTCGAACTGCTCGACGCAGGCGGCGACTCGCTCGAGCATCGCGGGGAAGGCGAGCTGTTCGGACACCGGATCGCTTTCGATCCGCCCGTCGAGCACTACTCGGTCCGGGCAGTCGAGGACTGCCTAATTTGGGAACTCGGCCAGCAACACGTCGACCGGCTCGTCGCCGAACACGACGTCATTTCCCGTTTCCTGGCGGCTCGTCCCGCGGCGCGACTGGCAAGCGGTGCCGAGTCCACGGCAGGCGACTCGCTGGCCCGTCTCGGCCTGCGCCCGCCCGTCACCACGGGCCCGGAGCGTTCCATCGGAGAATGCGCACGGCTGATGGCCGAACACCGCATCAGTTGCCTGCCGGTGGTTTCCGACAACCGGCTGGTGGGCATCGTCACCGACCGCGACCTGCGCAACCGTGTTCTGGCCCGGGACCTTCCGGCCGACACGGACATCGCCCAGATCATGACGCCGGATCCGTCGCCCATACGCGACTCGGCACCGGCCTCGGAGGCCGTGGTCGAGATGATGCGCCTGGGCGTGCACCACCTGCCGGTACTGGATGCCGGGGATCGCCTGGTCGCCGTGGTCAGCTCCGGCGACCTGATGCAGTTGCAGGCACCCGACCCCCTGCGCCTGGTTCGCGATATCGCGCGGGCCGATGACGCGGACGCCGTCGCCCATCTCGCCCGGCGCGGCCCGGGCCTGCTCGCCGGCCTGGCGCGGGCCGGCACCGGCGTCACGGAAGTCGGTCGCATGGCCTCGCGCATCACCGACGCCTGCACGGGTCGCCTGCTGGAACTGGCCGAGCGGGACCTGGGTGAGGCGCCGATGCCCTGGACCTGGCTGAGCTTCGGCTCCCAGGCCCGGCTCGAGCAAGGGCTGGTCAGCGATCAGGACAACGGCCTGCTACTGGCCGAAGAACCCGACGATGCCGCCGCGGACTACTTTCGGGCCATGGCCGAATTCGTCTGCACCGGGCTTGACGCCTGCGGCTATGTCTTCTGCCCCGGCGGCGTCATGGCCCAGGGCGAATGGCGGATGTCGCGCCGGGCCTGGCGCAAGCGCTTCGATACCTGGATGCGCGAACCGGAACCCAAGTCGGTCATGCACTGCAGCATTTTCTTCGACATGCGCGCCGTGCGGGGCGATTCGGCGATGGCCGAATCACTCCATCGGGAAGTCCTCGAGCAGGCGCGCGAAAGCGACATCTTTCGCCGTTTCCTGGCCGCCGAATCGATGACGCACCGACCGCCGCTCGGCCTGTTTCGCCAGTTCGTCCAGGAGCGCGGAGGTGAGAGAAGCAAGGGCCTCAATCTCAAGAAGCGGGGCGTCATCCCCATCGTCGACCTGGCCCGGGTTCACGCCCTCGAAGGCGCCCTCGGCGCTGTTCACAGCGAGGAACGAATCCGCGCCGCCGGCGAAGCCGGCCTCATCAGCAGCGGCGATGCCGATGACCTCATCCACGCCCTGCGCTTCATCGGCGGCGTGCGATTGCGCCACCAGGCGCGGCAGATGGAAAACGGCCAGAAACCCGACAACCTGGTCGACCCGGACGAATTGTCCAGCCTGCATCGTCGCTACCTGCGCTCGGCCTTCAGCATCGTCACCTCCGCCCAGCGCGCCCTGGCCCAGCACTACATGCTGTGAACGCGGCATTCCTCCATCCGCTGCGCTACTGGCGGTGGCAACGTGCCCGGCGCCGCGTCGGTGGCCACTGGCCCTCACCGGCCCTGCCCGTCGAGCTCGCCCCCCTGCTGGCCATCGACCTGGAAATGACCGGCCTGGATCCGGACCGGGACGAGATCATCAGCATCGGATGGCTGCCCATCGATGCCGGCGCGATCGACCTCGGCGGTGCACAGGATCACCGCCTGGCGCGGAGCGAACGCGAGACCGTCGGCAACTCGGCGACCATCCACGGGCTGCGCGACTGCGATCTCGCCGACGCCAAAGCGCCCGACGTCGCCCTGCGGGCCCTGCTCGCGGCGCTGGACGGTCGCGTTGCGGTCTTTCACCATGCACCGCTCGACCTGGCGTTCCTTGAGCGTGCGCTGACCTCACGCCTCCGAACGGCCTGGCCGGCGCCGACCATCGATACCCTGGCCTGGCACCGCCGGCGCCTTCGAATGTCGGGGACGCAACACGGACACGGGCACGAGTCGACGCTGGAAGCCGCCTGCCGTCGCCACGGCCTGGTTGCCCGCAGCCAGCACGACGCGCTGGCCGACGCGCTGTCCTGCGCCGAGCTGGCGCTGGCGCTCGCCCGTCTCGGTCACGCCCGTTTGCTCGAAGTGGCCCAGCCGCCGCGCCCGGTACGCGACCCGGGGCGAAGTCAGTGATCGGGGGCTTTCGGGCCGCGCGGGATCCAGCCGTGACCCAGGTTGTCCATCTGCTCCAGGATCCATTCCTGGCGCTGGCGCAGGAAGTCGTCCGGGTGGTCGGCCTCGAAACGTTTCGGCGCCGGCAGCACGGCGGCGAGGAGCGCTGCCTCCTTGCGGGTGAGTGCTCGCGCGGGCTTGCCGAAATACCGCATCGACGCGGCCTCGGCGCCGAACACGCCGGTATCGAATTCGGCGATGTTGAGATAGATCTCGAGCAGCCGGTGCTTGGGGACGAACAATTCCAGCGGCACGGTCAGCCCCGCTTCAAGCCCCTTTCGTAGCCAGTCCTGCCCCGGCCAGAGGTAGAGATTGCGGGCGAGTTGCTGGCTGATGGTGCTGGCCCCGCGCAGGCGCCCGCCGTCGAGCCGGGTGTCGACGGCCTGGCGTATCTGCTCGAGGTCGAAGCCGAAATGATGGGGGAACTTCTGGTCCTCGGAGGCGATGACCGCCAGCTTGAGGTGGTCCGATATGCCTTCGTAGGCGACCCACTGCTGGTGGACGACGCGATCGTTGCGCCATTCGTCGAGGGTCATGAAGGCCGAAGTGGCCGGATCGATCCAGCGCAGCGGGAGGGTCAGGCCGACGAGCAGGAGCATCCCGAGCACGGCCAGCCGAAACAGCCAGCGCCGAAGTCCGCGCAGGAATCGCTTCACGGCTCGTCGCCCTGGCGCAGCTCGGCGCAGAGCCGCCGGAAATCCGACTCGCTCAGTTGCCCCCTGAACAGGCCAACGCTGCGCGGCAGACGCCTCGCGTCGGGACGCCAGCGGAATCCGACGTAAAGGGGGGACACGAACGGCAGGCCGACCACCTCTCCGGTCCGTGGCTGGCAGCCCGGTCCATCGAGTCGGACGCGTCGACCCGTCACCGACAGGCGACCCACCCGCGGCCGCAGGAGGCGCAGGACGGCGGCGCCGCCGATCACGGCAACCAGACATACCAGGGCCAGGCGAACGAAATACGGCGATCCGTTGGCGAAGGCAGCCAGGCAGGCGAGCAGGCTCAGCCCGGACACGACCACGGCCGCGCCGCGAGCCGGTCCCACAGGCCACTCAGCGCCGGGACGGGCCGAAGTGGCGGGCACGAATGGCCTCGACGATGTCTTCCAGACCCCGTTCGGGCTCCGAGCGGCCCAGCAGCCAGTCCCAGAGCCGGTCGTCCGCGATCTCCAGCAGACGATCGAAGGAATGCCGCAGGCCTGGATCAGCGTGGCGCCAGCATTCATCCAGCCAGCCGCCGAGCATCACGTCGAGCTCCTGCATGCCCCGCCGGCAGCGCCAGCGCAGTTTCGCAGGGGGCTCTTGCGCTGTCATCCCGGTGAACCTCAAGGCGACTCGCTAGAGCCCCCGCCTAGCTAGCATCATCTTCTTGATCTCGGCAATCGCCTTCGCCGGATTGAGACCTTTCGGGCAGGTCTTGGTGCAGTTCATGATGGTGTGGCAGCGATACAGGCGGAACGGATCCTCGAGATCGTCGAGACGCTCGCCCGTGGCTTCGTCGCGCGAGTCCACCAGCCAGCGGTAGGCCTGCAGCAGGATCGCCGGACCCAGGTAGCGCTCGCCGCTCCACCAGTAACTCGGACAGGCGGTCGAGCAGCAGGCGCAGAGGATGCACTCATAGAGACCGTCGATATGCTTGCGGTCCTCGGGCGACTGCAGGCGCTCCTTGTCCGGCGGCGCGGGGCTCTGCGTGCGCAGCCAGGGCCGGATCGAGGCGTACTGGGCGTAGAAATGCGTGAGATCCGGTACGAGGTCCTTGACCACCGGCATGTGCGGCAGCGGGTAGATCTTGACGTCGCCGGAGACCTCGTCGATGCCCTTGGTGCAGGCCAGCGTATTGGTGCCGTCGATATTGAACGCGCAGGATCCGCAGATGCCTTCGCGGCAGGAGCGGCGGAAGGTCAGCGTCGGATCGATCTCGTTCTTGATCTTGATGACCGCGTCGAGCACCATCGGACCGCAATCATCGAGGTCGATGTCGTACGAATCGACCCGCGGATTCTCGCCGCTGTCCGGGTCCCAGCGGTAAACGCGGAAGGTCTTGACGTTCTTGGCGCCATCGGGCGCGGCGTGATGCTTGCCCTTGGAAATGCGCGAGTTCTTCGGGAGTCTGAATTCAGCCATGGTCAGTAAGTTCTCGCCTTCGGAGGAATGACTTCGGCTTCGTCGGTCAGCGTGTGCATATGCACGGGCCGGTAGTCGATCTTCGTCTTGCTCGCCTCGTCCATCCAGATGAGGGTGTGCTTCATCCAGTTGTCGTCGTCGCGGTCGCTGTGGTCCTCGCGGGCGTGGGCGCCGCGGCTCTCAGTGCGGTTTTCTGCCGCGACCATCGTGGTCACCGCATTGCCCAGCAGGTTGCGCAACTCGAGCGTCTCGACCAGGTCGGAGTTCCAGACCAGGCCGCGGTCGCTGACCTTGACGCGCTCGAACTTGGCGGCGACCTCGTTGATCTTGCCGCAGCCCTCTTCGAGGGTCTCGCCGGTGCGGAAGACGGCCGCGTTGTTCTGCATGACCTGCTGCATCTCGCCCCGGATCTCGGCGGTCGACACATCGCCGTCGGCATGGCGCAGGCGGTCGAACTCGTCGACCAGGGCGTCCAGCGTACCCTTGGGCAGCGGCTTGTGTGACTGCCCCGGCTTGATGGTCTCACCACAGCGATTGGCGACCGCCCGGCCGAAGACGATCAGGTCCAGCAGCGAATTGGAACCGAGGCGATTGGCCCCGTGCACCGACACGCAGGCTGCCTCGCCGATGGCGTAGAGGCCCTGAACGACGCTGTCGGGATCACCATCCTTGAGCGTGACGACCTCGCCGTGATAGTTGGTCGGAATGCCGCCCATGTTGTAGTGCACGGTCGGCAAAACGGGAATCGGCTCTTTGGTGACATCCACGCCGGCGAAGATCCGGGCCGATTCGGCAATCCCCGGCAGCCGGTCGTGGATGACGTCGGCGCCGAGATGCTGCAGGTTGAGATGGATGTGGTCCTTGTTCGGTCCCACGCCGCGGCCTTCGCGGATCTCGATGGTCATCGATCGCGAGACGACGTCGCGCGAGGCCAGGTCCTTGGCATTGGGCGCGTAGCGCTCCATGAAACGCTCGCCCTCGGAATTGGTCAGGTAACCGCCCTCGCCGCGCACGCCTTCGGTGATCAGGCAGCCCGCGCCGTAGATGCCGGTGGGGTGAAACTGCACGAACTCCATGTCCTGCAGCGGCAGGCCGGCGCGCAGCACCATGCCGTTGCCGTCGCCCGTGCAGGTATGGGCCGAAGTGCAGGAGAAGTAGGAACGCCCGTAGCCGCCGGTGGCCAGGATGACGGCATGCGCGCGGAATTCGTGCAGCGTGCCCGTGCCCAGGTCCCAGGCCAGTGCGCCGCGACAGACGCCGTCGTCGTCCATCAGCAGGTCGATGGCGAAATACTCGATGAAGAACTGCGCGTCGTGCTTGAGCGACTGCTGGTAGAGCGTATGCAGGATGGCGTGCCCGGTACGGTCGGCCGCGGCAGCGGTGCGCTGCGCGGTGCCTTCCCCGAAATGCGTGGTCATGCCGCCGAAGGGGCGCTGGTAGATCTTGCCCTCTTCGGTGCGCGAGAACGGCACGCCGAAGTGTTCGAGCTCGATCACCGCCTGCATGGCGTTCTTGCACATGTACTCGATGGCGTCCTGGTCGCCGAGCCAGTCCGAGCCCTTGACCGTGTCGTACATGTGCCAGCGCCAGTCGTCCTCACCCATGTTGCCGAGCGCGGCACTCATACCGCCCTGCGCGGCGACGGTGTGCGA
>JAZBPT010000092.1:0-7438 GCA_036351755.1 Wenzhouxiangella sp.
GGACAAGGTCAACCCGTCCTCGCTGCTGTTCTCGGGCGTGATGATGTTCGACTACATCGGCTGGCCGGAAGTGGGCCGCCTGATCGAGGACGCCTTCGAGAAGGTCGTCGTCGGCGGTACGGTCACCTACGATTTCGCCCGCCAGCGCGACGATGCCACCGAGGTCAAGACTTCGGGCTTCGCCGACGCCCTGGTCGAGGCCATCCAGCAGGCCTGATTTGGCATGGCAACGCCCGTTGCCGAAAACCTCGAGGTCGGCCTGGTCCAGGCCGACCTCGTCTGGCAGGATCCGCAAACCAATCGCCGCCGCCTGGCGGCGATGATGGATACTCAGCCGGGCTGCGACCTCTATGTCATTCCCGAGACCTTCTCCACCGGCTTTCTCGGCGACGCCGGACTGGACGCCGAAGACATGGACGGTCCGAGCGTGGCCTGGATGCACGAACAGGCGCACTCCCGCCGGGCGGCCGTGACCGGCAGCCTGGTCATCGACGGCGGCTCGGGTCGGCGCTTCAACCGCATGGTGTTCGTCACGCCCGAGGGCGATCGCTTCTGCTATGACAAGCGCCACCGGTTCGCCTTTGGCGGCGAGAACGAGCGCTACACGGCCGGCGAAGAGCAGGTGGTGGTGGACTGGCGCGGCTGGCGCATCGACCTGCAGGTCTGTTTCGATCTTCGTTTTCCGGCCTGGTGCCGCAACGACCGCGAGTTCGACCTTCAGATCTTCGTCGCCAACTGGCCCGCTCCGCGGGCCGACCACTGGCGCAGCCTGCTCAAGGCACGCGCCATCGAAAACCAGGCCTACGTGATCGGCGTCAATCGCTGCGGGCGGGACGGCAACGATCTCGACTACTCCGGGGACACCGTCTTGCGCGGCCCGGACGGCAAGCGTCTGCTCGAGCTCGGCCCGATCGAAACGTGCGGCCGGGCCAGCCTCGACAAGGCCGCTCTCAGGGACTTCAGAGCCGCTCTGCCCTTCCTGGCGGACCGTGACCCGTTCAGCTTTCGTTAGTTCACACAAGTGAACAAATTCGGGGCATTTAACGATTGCCCTCGTAGGCTTCTGTGGCTATACTCCCTTAACCAATTTGTAACTTCAGGGAGTAAAAAGGGATGTTGACTCTCATCAAGCGTAGGCTGGCCCTCGCCAGCTTGTTGTTTTTCCTCGCAATGCTGGGTCTGGTCTGGAACCCGGTCATGGCGCAGGACCAGGATTCCGAGTCGGAAGAAGACGTAGCCGAGGAATCGGCAGACGAGGCCGATGAGGATGAAGAGGCCGCCGACCTCGGTCGTGTCCAGGTCACCGGCTCGCTGATTCGCCGCGCCGAGTACAGCTCCACCTCGCCGGTCCAGGTCATCACCGCCGAAACGCAGGCGCAGGTCGGCCAGGTCAGCACGGCCGAGTACCTGCAGCGCTCCAGCGTTGCGGCCGGATCCACGCAGTACAACAACACCTTCAATGGCTTCGTGATCGAGGGCGGCACGGGTATCAACTCGCTGTCCCTGCGCGGTCTGGGTGCCCAGCGCACGCTGGTCGTGCTCAACAACCGTCGTCCCGGCCCGGCCGGTGTGCGCGGCCAGGTCGGCGCCTTCGACCTCAACGTGATCCCTGAAGTGATTGTCCAGCGCGCTGAGATTCTCAAGGATGGTGCTTCCTCGATCTACGGTTCCGACGCTGTTGCCGGTGTCGTGAACGTGATCACGCGTAAGAATCTCGACGGCGGTGAGGTTTCTTTGAGCATCAGCCAGCCCGAAGAGGCCGGCGGCGCCACCTATCAGGGCTCGGCCGGTTACGGTTGGAATTTCGCCAATGGCAGTGTCGTCGTTGCTGCGCAGTATCACCTCCAGGAAGAACTGCGGCACCGCGACCGCGACTTTCTTGAGTGCCCGCAGGACCTCTTCTACGACGCAGAAGGCAATCGCATCGATCGGGAAGACCGCTCGATTCTGGCCGGCACCGACCTGGCCGGTTGCGACAACCTGTTTGCGAACGCAGTCGACGATCTGCTTACCGGTGTGCGCTACGTTCCGTCCCCGGGCGGCGAGACCATTGGTTTGATCCCCGGCTATCGTCCGCGCACCCCTCTGCGCTATGACGATCCGGGCTCGAACGGTGAAGCCTACTACGAGATTGTGACCAATTTCCCGTTCGCAGCCTCTGAGACCGCAATCAATCGCCAGGAACGCATGAGCCTGTACGGTGCCTCGGAGTTCAATCTGGACTTCGCCGGCGGCGTGACCTGGGACACCGAGTGGCTCTACAACAAGCGTGAAACCACGGCCGAAGGCTGGCGTCAGTTCTTCCCGCAGACCGGCGGCGCCAACGCCCCGATCCCGAGCTACGTCTATCCCGACAGCCCGGACTACATTACGCCGGTGCCCTCTGGAATCGGACGCCCGATCATTCCTTACCCGTCGAACAGCAGTGTCGAAGTCGACTACTACTATGTGGCCACGGGGCTTGAAGGTTCGATCGGCAATAGCCTGTGGACCTGGAGCGTCGACGCTTCGTATTCGCGTTCCGATGGTGACTACACCAGCAACGGAATCGTGGCCTCCCGTTCCGGTGACGTCCGGTTCGACACTCGCGCTCCGCAGCTTCCCTACTACAGCCCGGAGATCCTGAGCGGTCAGCGCATGGATGAGCTGGTTGCGGCCATCGGTGAAGTTCACACGGGCAACACGGTTTACGACCAGTTCGTCACCACGGGCATCATCACCGGCGACCTGTTCCAGATGCCGGCCGGCCCGGTCGGCGTTGCTTTCGGTGCCGAGTACCGTGACTTCAGCATCGACGACGTTCCGAGCCAGCTCTCGCAGGACGGCGACCTCTGGGGTTCCTCTTCCGCTCAGGTCACCAAGGGGGATGATTCCGTCGTGGAAGGCTTCGCGGAAATCGAGATGCCGCTCCTGGCCGGCGAGACTCCCTTCGAGTCGCTGACCCTCAATGCGTCGGGTCGCTGGTTCGACTACGATTCCACGGGCTCGGATTACGTCTGGAAGGCCGGCCTGAACTGGCAGATCAACCCGACCGTTCGCCTGCGCAGCACCTACGGCACCTCCTACCGTTCCCCGGCGCTTTATGAGCTGTACTTGGGTGATCAGACCAGCTTCCTGAGCCAGCTGGCGGTGGACCCCTGCATCGATTGGGCCGAGAGCACGAACGAGACGCTGCGTAACAACTGTGCTGCCGCCGGCATTCCCGGAGACTATGACGCTGGTGCCTCGTCTTCCGCCACGATCGTGTCCGGTGGTGGTCTTGGCGTACTCGAGCCCGAGACTTCGAACTCGTTCACGGCGGGCCTGATTCTCACGCCGTCGTTCGCGGATTTCAGCATCGCTGTCGACTACTTCGAAATGGAAGTGGAAGACCAGGTGGCCCAGCTGGGCGCTGGTTCCATCCTGGGCGGCTGCTACGGTTCGCCGAACTACCCGAACGCCTTCTGCGATCTTTTCGACCGCAACGCGGGTGACCACCCCACCGCTCCGTATAACATCACGGAGGTTCGGGATTCGTTCCTGAACGTGGACCGTCAGAAGACCCGTGGGGTCGACGTCAACTTCCGCTACGACGGTCTGTTCTCCTTCGGGCGCCTGGTCGTCGAGAACCAGAGCACCTGGGTGTTCGAGGACCTCGAGCAGCTGTTCGACCCGAGCCTGGCCCAGGGCTTTGACGACAATGATCGCAACGGCATCATTGGTCGTCCGAAGCTGGTCAGCAACCTGCGCACGTCTCTCACGCGTGACGACTGGACGTTCAACTACTACATTGAATACATCCGTCGCACGGACCTGAAGAAGTTCGTCGACGAAGAAACCACGTACTTCGGTTTCGATCCGGCCTATCAGGACATCACGGCTGAGCGTGGTCTGTACCACACGATTTCCGTTCTTTACGAACAGAACAAGTGGTCGATCCTTGCCGGTGTTCGCAACCTCTTCAATGAGGAGCCGCCGCTCGTGTCCTCCAGCGTTCAGCGCCGCGGAAATATCCCGCTTGCTGCTACGCAGTATGACCCGCGTGGTCGGACAGGCTTCGTTCGCTTCAACTACTACTTCTAAGTAAACGAACGCTTCAGAAGACCCTTTTGGGGCGGCGCGCAAGCGCCGCCCTTTTTTTGTGCGCGGTTTTCGCTCATTCGTTCCGGCATTCTTTCGTTCTTTCGTTCAGGCGCGTCGCGCCCCGGGGGCTCAAGTGAGTTTAGTGTCACCGGGCGCTTTGGGGGTCTCGACACTTCGGGGGCTGTAGTTGGGGCCGTGGCGCCGGCTGCAGCGCGATCCTCGACAAGTCAAAGGCGTTCCGGCCGGCCTGCTTCGCAGGCTCTTGCGCCGGGTGACTTTTTTCCGGAGCGAAAAAGTAACCAAAAATCGCTCTTCAACGTCAAAGTCCCACGCTCGGTTGGTTCGGTCCTTGGGCGGCTGTGGTGGCTGGTCCCTTCGCGGCGGTGCCTTCGCGAAGACTCCGTCGGAGGATCCGGTGGATGTAGCGGGAATGGGGCGACGCCGACACCAGGACGGCGCGGCTTCGAGGGCGTGGCTTCGGGTCGGTCGGTGCAGCATCGGATGCGTGGAGGCCCCTTGGGCCGTAACGCATCAGGCGATGCGTTGCGCGTCGCTCCACGCATCCAACACCTCCAATCCCCCGCAGCTGGCGTGCGCGCAGCGCGCGGTTTAACCGATCCCGAGCGCTAGTCCGGAATTCCTCCCATGGCCACTTTCGGGAATTGTCCGGGGCACCACGCGACCAGCCGGGCTGTCGCGAAGCTCGCCCACCGAAGGGGCCAGCCCCCACGGCCTTCTTGTTCCTGAGACAACCAAGCGTGGCATTTTGAAGTTTAAGAGCGCTTTTGCTTACTCCACCCACGAGAACAGGGTTTCACCGTGGCTCAGAGTTTCAGACGCGTTCGCCTGCAAGGCGAGGCGGCGCCGGGCGTGGTGGGGCCACGCCAAGCCGACTCTACACCGCAGGCGGGCGCGTCCGAATCTCCCGAAGGGCGCGCTGTGAAGCGCCCGTGGACTGCGTTGTCGGCGCTTGATGTAGCGATGACTACACCGGCACACCGACGCCTTGCCACGAACGCTTCGCAGCGAGCTGAGCCTCGGTGCAACCCTGTTCTCGCGGGTCGGCCGTAATTGACAAAAGTGAGTCGCCGCAAGACCCCGTGAAGCGGGCCCGGGCGAAACGCCTTTGACTTGTCGAGGCTCGCACTGCAACCACAGGCACCGCTTCGACAAACGCTCGCGAAGTGTCTGCCCCCCCCAGTGTTCGCGGTCGCCAGACGTATCCAGGCCCCCGATGCCCGACGCGCCGGAACGAACGAATCAACGAATGAACGAAAAAAGCCCGCCGCATCGTGTGACGCGGCGGGCTTGCTGAAAGCGGGTCGTCAGCGTCCAGGTCAGGCGTTGGTGTCCATCCCGCAGTGGCTGCTGCTGAGGAATTCCTCGATCAGGCCCAGCGTCTGGGTCTGGTGGCGCGGGTACCAGGGCATGCTGTGGGGCATGTCCGGCACCAGCTCGAAGCGGGCGGGCACGTGCTCCTTGACCGCGTTGTAGAAGTTCTCCGCGTGCCAGGACGGCGTGCGCACGTCGCGGTCGCCCACGTAGAGCAGGATGGGGATGTCGGCCTTGTCGGTGTTGCGCATCGGGTCCATGCCGGTGACGGTCCGGCCCTGCAGGATGCGCTGCAGGCGGTTGTCGCTCCAGGTCACGCCCAGGCGGCCGAGATCGCTGACCGGGGCGCCGGCGATGGCGCAGTTGTACGGGCCGTCGGGACGCACAGTGGCCGCCACCGCGGCAAAGCCGCCGTAGGAGTAGCCGAAGATGGCGATGCGGTCTTCGTCGGCGATGCCCTGTTCGACCAGCCAGGCGGCACCGTCGTCCTTGTCGTCCTGCATCTTCTTGCCCCATTCCCGGTCGCCGGCCATCCACAGCTCACGGCCGAGGCCGGCCGAACCGCGGTACTGCGGGCGAAGCACGGCGTAACCGCGCGAGGTGAGGAACGGCACCCAGCCCGAAGCGTCCCAGCCCATGCTGTCGCGGGCCCAGGGGCCGCCGTGGGGATGAATGATCGTCGGCAGCGGCTCGTCACCCTTTTCCCAGCCCGCTGGCAGGTCGAGTATGGCAGGAATTTCCATGCCGTCGCGGGCCTCGTAGGTGACCCAGCGCTGCTTGCCGATATCCTCCGGATCGATCCACGGACGCTGGTTGCCGATGGTTTCGACCTTCTGGCGGTCACGCAGCAGGTGATAGGTGGGCGGATGCCGGTTGCTCGAAGTGCTGAACAGGACCGTCGTCATCTCGTCGGTGTAGCCATTGATCGAGACGTGTTGGTCGGGGAAGGCCTGTTGCAGTCCTTCCTGGATGCTGCGCATGGTCGGATCGACGTAAACGGTCTGCATGCGCGGACCGGCGATCCGGAATCCCAGCAGCTGGTTGAAGTTCGACTGCCGGTTACCGAATACGAGCCCCGAAATCGAGTACTTGTCGTGCGCCACCAGCGGCTCGGGGTCGTAGTCGCGCTTGGCCGGGTCGTACATGCGTGCCTGGACCAGGTTGGAGAACTGGTCGGTGAGCACGTAGAACTTGCCGCTTTCCTCGTCGATGCCCTCGATCGAAACGGAATGGCGCTCGCTGAGCTTGGTCGTGAGCTTGTCGTGGACTTCGAACTCGCCTTCGTCGTTGCGCAGCAGGATGCGCTGGACATATTCGCCGTCGACCGATTCGAGTTCGCTACGGGCCAGGACCTCGCCGGTGCGGGGGTGGAACAGGCTGGGCGAGCTGCCGGCATTGGAACTGACCAGCAGTTCGGTGCTGCCGTCGCGCAGGTCGTACAGGTAGTAGTTGCCCTGCAGGGTGAGGCCGTTGAGCTGCTGGATGATCACCCGATGCGGATCGAGCGGCAGGTTGCTGACCAGGTTGGCTTCGCCGCTGAGCTCCAGGCAGCGCTCGGTGTTCTCGCTGATGCCGATCCGGCGAACGTTCTGGGCGAACGCCTCTTCGAATTCTTCGTGCTCGGCGTCGGTCAGGTAGGCCTTGGTGACGAAGGTTCGGGTGGCGCCGGATATCTTGCCTTCGCCGCAGCCGCCGAGGCGACCGGTCCATTCCTGTCGGCCGAGCACGAGCATGCGGCCAGCCTTCAGGGCGCTGGCGGCGATGAACTTCATCTTGTCGCCGCTGGGCGTGATTTCCGGGTCCTGGCCCATGTTGTCCAGTTCCCAGGTCGCCAGGGCCGTCTCGCTGTTGTCCGAGCCGGGCAGGGCGATGATGGCCGCGAGGTGCTCCCCGTCGGCGCTGATCGACACCGACTGGATATTGGGGATCTTCGCCAGGGACTCGGCGGAAATCTGTTCGGCGTGGGCGAATCCCGTCGCCAGCAGGGCGCTGACCAGGAGAACGATTGTTGAAAACCTTCGGGTCATTTTGCTGATCCTCTGGA
>JAZBPT010000093.1:0-44604 GCA_036351755.1 Wenzhouxiangella sp.
CACGATGAAGGCGCCGTAATTGATCGCGTCGATGTCGCCGATGCGCGGGCCGATGGCCGAACCGAACACGATGAAGTACAGCACGGTGGTGAGAATGGGCGTGGCCAGGCTCTGCCACAGCGTGCGCTTGAAGCGCGCCATCTCGAACTTGTAGATGGCCCAGGTGCCGCGCAGGTTGAGCATGGGCGCGCTCACGAGCTTGCCTCCGGTTGCGCTTCGTCTTCGTCGTGGACCAGTTCCACGAAGATCTCCTCGAGCGTGCTCTGGCGCGTATTGATGTTGGTGAACTCGATGTCCTCGGCCTGCAGGCGCTTGAGCAGAGCGGGCACGCAGGCGTGCTCTTCCTCGGCGGCGAAGCTGTAGTCCAGCCGCCGGCCACCTTCGGCCAGGGTCAGCGACCAGTCGTCGAGGGAGGCGGGCAGTTCGGACATCGTTTCCTGAAGGTACAGGCTGAGGTGCTTGCGGCCGAGTTTCTTCATCAGCGAGGCGGTTTCGTCGACCACGATGATCTCGCCGCGGCGAATCACGCCGACGCGGTCGGCCATGCGCTCGGCTTCCTCGATGTAGTGGGTGGTGAGCACGATGGTGACACCGGTCTCCCGCAGTTTCTCGATCAAGCGCCACATGTCGCGCCGGAGTTCGACGTCGACGCCGGCGGTGGGCTCGTCGAGGAACAGCAGCTTGGGTTCGTGCGCCAGGGCCTTGGCAATGAGGACGCGCCGTTTCATGCCGCCCGACAAGGTCATGATGGCGTTGTCGCGCTTTTCCCACAGCGAGAGGTCACGCAGGACGCGCTCGATGTGGGCCGGATCGGGCTTGAGGCCGAACAGGCCCCGGCTGAAGCTGACCGTGTCCCACACGGTCTCGAACATGTCGGTGTAGAGCTCCTGCGGGACCAGGCCGGTGTGACGGCGCGTGAGGCGGAAATCGCGCACGGTGTCGTGACCGTCGACGGTGACGCGGCCCGAGGTGGGCGTGACGATGCCGCAAATGACGTTGATGAGCGTGGTCTTGCCGGCGCCGTTGGGGCCGAGCAGGGCGAAGATCTCGCCCCGCTCGATGGTCAGGTCGACCGACTTGAGCGCGTGCAGGCCGCCCGCGTAGCGCTTGTCGAGTTGCTCGATGCGGAGCAGGTCGGGCATGAATGCGCTTCCTTCGCTGCCGTCAGAGTGATTCGCAGCGGTAACCTTCGGGGGTGGATAACCGGGTCACGTCGATGTCGCCGGAACCGAAGCCCGGCATGTCGTAGCTGAACGTGCCCGTGTCGCAGCCGTCGAACTGGAGGGTCAGCGTGCCGTAGTCCTCGAATTCCGATTCGGCGTTCTGGAACGTGCCGCTTTCGGCGCTGAACAGGTCGACGGTGACCTCGCTGTCGCCGTATTCGAAGTTGGCCTGACCGGTCAGCCAGAACTGGGCGCCCTCGGCAAAGTTGTACCAGTAGACGATCGCGATCGGTCCCTGGCCGCTGGCGTCGTTGGCGATTTCCACGTTGAAGCCGACGCCGCCGTTGTCAGGGTCGAACCAGGAGCCGCTGTGGTCGGGCATCAGTGGGAATCCGTCGACCTGTATGGCACGGCGGATAAGCGGTGGGCTAAATGGGAACTCGTGCAGTGCCGCAAAGCGTTGGTCGAACGTGTTGGTGGCATCGATGGCCTCGAGAGATCCGATTGTGTCCACTGTCGGTTGCCCGAAGACTACTTTGCCAAATACAGCGTAGCCGGCTTCGGTCTGCTCCCCGGGATCCAGGAAGGTGTTGTCATCGAGGTTGATGAAGAACTGGGATGAGGCCGAGTCCGGAGAAGCGCCCCGAGCCATGGCGACCGTGCCGGTGAGGTTGCTGAGGCCGTTATCGGCTTCGTTAACGATCGGATCGTATGTGGGCTCGCGAAACTCTCGGTTTGAGTCGAAGCCGCCTCCCTGGATCACGAAGCCTTCGGCAACGCGGTGGAAAATCAGCCCGTCGTAGAAACCGTCGTTGACGTACTGCAGGAAGTTGTCGACGGTGATGGGCGCGGCGGCCGGGTCCAGCTCGATGATGATGGGGCCGACATCGGTATCCAGCCACACACGCGGATTCTGGGCCTGCGCCTGGAAGGCCAGGGCGGCCAGGAGAATCAGGGTCGCGATCTTTTTCATGATATCCAGCAGTCGATTGGGAAAGCCCGAATTCTACGCGAGGTCTCCGCCGAGGTGGGGCGACGAACCAAAGTACAGGTGACGGCGCCCGGCCGAGTTGGGTACCCTTTGGGGCTGGATTTCCAACGGATTGCAGCCAGAACCATGACCGAACCCCTGTGGCGGCCGTCGGCCGAGCGTCGTTCGCGGGCCAACCTGTCCCGCTTCATCCAGCTGATCAACCAGCAGCTCGATCCCCACGTGCACGACTGGGACACGCTGTATCGCTGGTCCGTGGACAACCCCCAGGACTTCTGGAAGGCGATGTGGGAGTTCGGCGACGTGGTCGCCGAGACCCGCGGCCACGACACCGTCGAGAACTGGCCGGCCATGCCGGGCACGCGTTGGTTCCCCGAGGCGCGGCTTAATTTCGCCGAGAACCTGCTCAAGCACCGCGACGAGCGCACCGCGCTGGTGTTCGCCAACGAGGACGGCGTGCACCGCGAGATCAGCTACGCCGAGCTCTACGCCGAAGTGGCCCGCGTGGCCGCGGCACTGCGCGAGATGGGCGTGGAAGAGGGCGACCGGGTGGCCGCCTACCTGCCCAACCTGCCCGAGACGATCATTGCCATGCTGGCGGCGACCTCGATCGGGGCGGTTTTCTCCTCCTGCTCGCCCGATTTCGGCGTGCAGGGCGTGATGGACCGCTTCGGCCAGATCGAGCCGAAGGTGCTGTTCGTCGCCGCCGCCTACCAGTACAACGGCAAGGTCCACGACTGCCTGGGCCGGGTGGCCGAGCTGGCCGACAGGATGCCGTCGGTCGAGCGCATCGTGGTGACCGGCTACATGGACGACGACCCGGACCTCTCCGGCCTGGAAAAGGCCATCATGTGGGGCGAATTTGCCGACAACGGCTCGCAAGAGGTCGAGTTCGCGCAGCTGCCCTTCGACCATCCGGTCTATATCCTCTACTCCTCGGGCACGACGGGCGTGCCCAAGTGCATCGTCCACGGCGCCGGCGGCACGCTGCTGCAGCATCTCAAGGAGCTGCAGCTGCACACCGACCTAAGGCGCGACGACGCACTTTTCTACTTCACCACCTGCGGCTGGATGATGTGGAACTGGCTGGTTTCCGGGCTGGCCGTGGGTTCGACCGTGGTGCTCTACGACGGTTCGCCCTTCTACCCGGACGGCAACGTGCTGTGGAACCTGGTCGACGAGGTCGGCATCTCGGTGCTGGGCACCAGCGCGAAGTGGATCGCTGCCTGCGACAAGGCCGGCATCAAGCCGCGCGAGACGCACAAGCTGGAGCATCTCAAGGCGATTCTCTCGACCGGCTCGCCGCTGCTGCCCGAGTCCTTCGACTACATCTACCGTGACGTCGCCGAGGACGTGCAGCTCAGCTCGATCTCCGGCGGCACCGACATCGTCTCCTGCTTCGCCCTGGGCAACCCGCTGCTGCCGGTCTACCGCGGCGAACTCCAGTGCCGCGGCCTGGGCATGAAGGTCGAGATCCGTGCCGACGACGGGCGGGTGGTCGAAGACGAAACCGGTGAGCTGACCTGCTCGCTGCCGTTCCCGTCGATGCCGGTGAAGTTCTGGAACGATCCCGACGGCTCGCGCTATCACAAGGCCTACTTCGAGAAGTTCGACGGCATCTGGTCGCACGGCGACTACGCGCGCCTGACGCCGCGCGGCGGCGTGGTGATCTACGGCCGCTCGGACGCCACGCTCAACCCCGGCGGGGTGCGCATCGGCACCGCCGAGATCTACCGCCAGGTCGAGAAGCTCGACGAGATCCTCGAGTCGATCTGTGTCGGCCAGGACTGGGACGGCGACGTGCGCGTGGTGCTGTTCGTGCGCCTGAGAGACGGCGTTGAACTCGACGAAGAACTGCGCGACCGCATCCGCAAGACCGTCCGCGCCAACGCCACCCCGCGCCACGTGCCGGCGAAGATCGTGGCCGTGAACGATATCCCGCGCACCGTCTCGGGCAAGATCGTCGAACTGGCCGTGCGCGACGTGATCCATGGTCGGGAGGTGAAGAACACCTCGGCATTGGCGAATCCCGAGGCGCTGGAGGAGTATCGCGACCTGGAAGATCTGCAGTCGTAGATCGACTGGTGCCTGGTTCAGGGCGGGCAAAACCTTGCAAACGCAAAGACGCAAAGACGCGAAGGGAAAACAACAATAAAGAGAAAATCAGCAACCAATCAAGAACACGCTTTCAGCAAATCAGAGTGCTGGCGCTATGCCCTGTGCAAGGCCGAGAACCAGTGGGCTGAAAGATTCCGCGTGCCTGCGCTTCAGTGCTTGTATTGTTTTTTTGCACTTTTACTTTCTTTGCGTCTTCGCGTCTTTGCGTTTAAAAGGTTTTGATTGTCCGCGCTCGCTAATCCACCCGGCCGATGAACTGATTGAAGACCGCCTTGAGTTGGGCCAGGGCGGATTCGAGGCGGTGGTCGCTGTCGAGGAGGTGCAGGGCGGCCTTGTTGGCTTCGGCGAAGCGCAGGCTGTGTTGCCAGGGGATGATGTCGTCGTGCCAGCCGTGGACGACGGCGACTTGCCTCGACTTCGGGGTGTAGCTCTCGGGGACCACGCCCTCGGGTACGCGGTCTTCGAGGAACAGCGCGGGTGCCATCAGGAAGAGGCCGGCGACTTCGACGGTCTCGGCGGCGTGCATGGACACCCAGCCGCCCATCGATGACCCGACGAGGATGGCCGGGTCGGCCTGTTCGCGGACGGTCTCGATAAGCCGTTCGGCCCGCGCGACCGGGTCGTCCTGCAGGTCGCGGTAATCGATGGCAAGGGTTTCGAAGCCGGCTTCGCGCGCGACGGGCTCCAGCTCGACGATCTTCATGCTCCGCGGCCCGGAGACGTGACCGTGGCTGAAGATAACGGTTCTCGTGCGTTCGTTCATCAGCGAATTGTTGCATTGTCTTGCCGTGGTGCCAAGGTCGTGGGCTGGCAAAACCTTGGGAACGCAAAGACGCGAAGCAGCAAAGAACGCTAAGAGAAGAATAAAAAAATCAAAAAAGCGGAACCACCGAAGACACCGAAGACACCGAATTGAAAAGAACCATCAAGTCGGGATCCGGTGCCCACTCAGGTATCGACCTTGTGGGTGGTCTTTATGGTTTTTTCATTTTCGGTGTATTCGGTGCTTTCGGTGGTTACTTGGTCTTTTCCTCTTTTCCTTTGCGCTCTTTGCTGCTTCGCGTCTTTGCGTTTCAAAGATTTTGATTTTCCGAGCTTCAACCCCACGCAGCACAAGACGCTCTGGCTTAGAATCGAGGGATGATCGAGGGAATCCTGATTGCGGTGCTGGTCGTCCTGCTGGTGTGGGGCGTGGTGATTTTCAATCGGTTGGTGCGCGCGCGGAACCTTGTGCGTAACGGGTTCGCGGATATCGACGTGCAGCTGCAGCGCCGGCATGACCTGGTGCCGCAGCTGGTCGAGGCGGTTCGGGCCTACAGCGGGCACGAGCAGCGGGTGCTGGAGGAAGTGACGGCGCTGCGCTCGCGGGCGAAGCAGGCCGAGGGCGAGCAGCGGGCGCAGGCGATGGCGGGCGCGGAGGTGGCGCTGGCGGCCGGGCTGGGGCGCTTGCTGCTGCTGGCCGAGGACTACCCGGAGCTGAAGGCCACCGAGAATTTCCGGCAGCTGACCCGTGAATTGGTGGAGACCGAGGACCTGCTCTCGCACGCGCGGCGTTTCTACAACGGCGCGGTGCGCGATCTCAATACGCGCATCCAGCAGTTTCCGGACCTGCTGGTCGCGCGGCTGATGGGCTTCGAGGAGGCGACTTTCTTCAGCGCCGAAATCGAGGCGCGCTCGGCCCCGCAGGTGGCCGGACTGCTTCGCGGCAGCGACTGAACAACGAATAACGAACGACAAGGGAGAATCCGATGAAGCGAGGCTTGTTGCCGATCCTTCTGACGCTGTGGTCGCTGGCGGCGGTCGCTGAAGAACGCATCGTCGAGTTTGCCAGCGATATCGAGGTGATGCCGTCGGGCGAACTGGAAGTCACCGAGACGATTACCGTGGTCGCCGAGGGGCGCGACATCCGGCGAGGCATCTACCGCGACTTCCCGACCCGCTATGAGGATCGATACGGCGAGCGCACGACGGTTCCGTTCGAGCTGGTGAGCGTGCGACGCAACGGCGAGCTGGAAGATCGGCGCGTCGAGTCGATCAGCAACGGCGTTCGAATCTACATGGGCAGCGAAGGCCGCACACTCGAGCCGGGCGAACACACTTATACGCTGGTCTATCGAACCGGCTGGCAGATCGGTTTCTTCGAGGATTTCGATGAGCTCTACTGGAACGTGACCGGCAACGCCTGGGGCTTTCCGATCGAGCAGGTGAGCGCGGTGGTGAACCTGCCTTCCGGCGCTTCGGCGGAAGACTTGCGTCTGGATGCCTATACCGGCCGGCAGGGCGAAAAGGGTGACGCGGCGGTGGGCGAAGTCGTCAGTCCCGGCCGGGTGCGGTTCGAGACGACCGAGCGACTCGCACCGCGGGAAGGCCTGACGATTGCCGTGGGGTTTCCCAAGGGCCTGGTGCGTGAGCCCACCGCCGCGGAAAGGCGCGAGAAGCGTCTGCGTGACAACCGGGTGGCGGTGATCGGCGCGCTGGGCACGCTGGTAATCCTGCTCTGGTATCTGTTCGCCTGGTACCGCGTCGGACGCGATCCCGACGGCGGCGCGGTCTATCCGCAGTACGACCCGCCGGAAGGCTACTCGCCGGCGATGCTGCGCTACGTCTGGAAGATGGGCTACGACAAGACCTGCCTGGCCGCCGCCCTGGTCAGCCTGGCGGTGAAGGGTGCGCTCAAGCTCGACAAGGACGGCGGTGACGACTACGTGGCCGAGCGACTCGACGGCGAGACCGAATCCGCCACGGAGCGCAAGCTGCTCACCAGCCTGCTCGACGGCCCCGGTGACCGGATGGTGTTCGAGCAGTCCAATCACTCCGAGATCAGCGCGGCGCTCAAGGCGCACGAGAAGGCGCTTTCGGGCCGGATGGAGGGCCGCTACTTCAAGCTCAACCGCTGGTGGGTGATCCCGGGCATCCTGATCTCCGTCGCCACGTTGGTGGCCATGGTGCTGAGTCTCCCCGGGGAGAAGAAGTTCGTGGCCGGCTTCCTGGCCGCGCACCAGACGATCTGGAACCTGGGCACGGCGGTCCTGCTGATGCGGGTCTATCGCAGCTGGCGTGATCTCGACGGCGTGACCGACCTGATCGGCGCCATCGTGATGACCGCTTTCAGCATTCCGTTTGCGGCCGCCAGCGTGTTCGTGCTGGGCTACTTCGCCACGACGATCGGCTGGATACCGGGCCTGATGGTCGTGATCATCGGCCTGCTCAACGGGCTGTTCTGGAGCTGGATGCGCGCCCCGACGCTGCGCGGTCGCAAGCTGCTCGACCACATCGAGGGGTTGCGCCTGTACCTGAGCGTGGCCGAGCGCGACGACTTCGAGCAGCGTCACGCCGACGCGCCGCCGCAGACCTTCGAGGAGTTCGAGCGCCTGCTGCCCTACGCCGTGGCCCTGGACGCCGCCGATACCTGGGCGGAGCGCTTCGCCGCCGAGATCGAGGCGGCGGCAAAGGCCGGCACCGCTCAGTCGAGGCACTGGTATCCGGCCACCGTCAGCGACGGACGCTTCACTGCCGCCGGCCTGGGCAGCGCGCTGGGCTCGAGCCTGGCCAGTGCGACCGCCTCGGCTTCGACCGCGCCGGGTTCGAGCTCGGGCGGTGGGGGTGGTGGATTCTCCGGCGGCGGAGGTGGCGGAGGTGGTGGTGGGGGTTGGTAGGTCAATTCAAGAAGGGGTTCGGGAAAGGCGGAATAGTTCGTTGCCCCGGGCTTGATCCGGGGCCTTCCATCGGTTGGCGCCTTCGGTGGGGAGGTCCCGGCTCTCCGCTTTGCTTCGGCCGGGATGACGGGATGTTTCCCGCCAATCCGGGGCCTTCTCTGGCGCTGGCGCCTTCGGTGGGGAGGTCCCGGATCGGAGTCCGGGACGACGCGCTGGCGGCCGGGGATGCGACGGCGTCCTGCGGGGTCTATACTCGGATTCTGGTGATCGTTCTTAGCGTGGCCCATGGATCGGACCCTGGAGTCGACGGCGTCGTTGCTGCAGCAGGTATCCGACGGCGACGAGCAGGCGCGGGAGCGTCTTTGTCGCCATTTTCTGCCGATTCTCACGCGCTGGGCTCACGGACGCCTGCCGGACTATGCGCGTGATCTTTCCGAGACGCAGGATCTCGTCCAGACCGCGCTGATCAGCGCGCTCGACCGGGTCGACGACTTCGACGCCTTGCGCGAGGGCGCTTTCCTGGCCTACCTGCGCAAGATCCTGCTCAACAACATCCGCATGGAGATCCGGCGTGTCACGCGGCGCAATCGCCACGGCCTGCAGGATGCCGAGCTCGAGCCGGCCGATCCCGAGGCCTCCATCCTGGGCGAGGTCATCGGCCTGGATGTGCTGGAACGGTACGAGGCGGCATTGATGACCCTGACGGACAAGGCCCGGGAGGCCGTGATGCTCAGAGTCGAATTCGGCTACTCGTTTCCCGAGATCGCCATGGCGACCGATACGCCTTCGGCCAACAGCGCGCGCATGCTGGTTTCGCGTTCGCTGGTGCAGCTGGCCGAGGCGATGAAGTGAGTCGGGACAAGGACCCGGCCGGCGGCCGGGCGCGGCGCATTCTCGAGCGACTGACCGGTTCGAGCGAGTCGCTGGAAGAATCCGCGTCGGGTCTCGACGATTCGCGCGTGGCCGAGCGGCTGCGCCAGATCGAGCAGCTTTTCCTGCTCCACGGCGGTGAGCGCGACAACGGCAGCGGACCCGACGCCGCGGATGTCCTGTTCGACTGGGGGCATCTGCAGGTACTGGAGCGGCTGGGCGAGGGCAGCTTCGGCGAGGTCTATCGCGCCTACGACCGCACGCTCGACCGGGAAGTCGCGCTCAAGCTGCTCAAGACCGAGGGCGGCCGGCCGTTACAGTCGCAGCTGTTCATCCACGAGGCGCGACAGCTCGCGCTGGTGCGACACCGCAACGTGCTCGCGGTGCACGGTGCGGCGGTGCACGAGGGTCGGCCGGGCTTGTGGACGGATCTCATCGTCGGTCACACCGCGCACGACGCGCGATACCGCGAATCTTTCGAGCGACTTGATTCCGTGCTGGAACTCGTCGAGTCGCTCGCCCTGGCCTTGCAGGCTGTCCACGGCGCCGGGCTGGTCCACGGCGACGTCAAGCCTTCCAACATCATGCGCGACGCCTCGGGCGAGTGGATCCTGATGGATTTCGGCGCCAGTCTCGACCAGCGCCGGGCGCAGGGCGGGCCGGCGATGACGTCCGGGACGCCCCTGTACATGGCGCCGGAAGTGGTGCTCGGGGCTCCGCCGACGCCCGAATCCGACCTGTATTCGCTGGGCGCTACGCTTTACCGGGTGCTGAGCGGAAATCCGCCGGTGGCCGCGGACGACTGGGAGGCATTGCGGGCCTTTCACGAGTCGGGCCGGCCGCCGGCTTCGGCGGCGCGGGCCGGCCTGGACCGTCGGGTCGCGCGGCTGATCGACGGGCTGATGCGGCGCGTTCCGGGCGAGCGGGCGAGTCTCGACGGAGTGCTCGAGAGCGTTCGATTGATCCGCGAGGCCCCGCAGCGCCGGTTCCGCGGGCTGGCGCTGGCCAGCATCGCCACGTTGTTGGTGCTCGGCCTGAGCCTGACCAGCATCGGCTTCTATCGCGCCAACGAGGCGCGCATCGCCGCCGAGCGCGAGCAGCGCAATACCGCGGCGGTGAATGAGTTTCTTCAGCGGGTGCTCGCATCGCCTTCGACCACCGGCCGCGCGGGCGACATGACGGTCGAGGAGATGCTGCTGAAGGCGGCGGAGGATGTCGCCTCGGAGCTGGCCGAGCAGCCGGCCGCCCGCGTGGTCGTTCACCGGGTGCTGGCCGAGTCGTTCAATACACTGCGCCTGTCGGAGCGTGCGCGTGAGCAGATCGGTATAGCGCGCGAAGCATTGCCGGCCTTGCCTGAACCGATGCCGGAGATCGAGCGCGGGTTGACGCTGCAGACCGCGCGCGCGGCCGAGAACGAGGGGCGGAACGAGGAGAGCCTTGCCATCGTCAAGGACTTTGCGAACCGGCATGCCCCGGCGCTTGGCGACGACCACTGGCAGGTGCGGTGGGCTCGGATGATCATGGTGACCAATCTGTTCGCGCTCAGCCGCTTCAACGAGGCGGAGCTTCTGCTGGAGGAGCACTTCAGCAAGGTTCCCGAGCCGGAAACCGCGGAAACACATTTCGGCTACGAGATCCTGCAGGCGCGAGCCAACCTGCTGAGCTTTCAGGGTCGCTATGCCGAGGCCGTGGTCGCGTCGGAGCGAGCACTGGACTGGCTGGACCGTTACCCCCGTGAGCGCCCGAACAATCGATCGAATGCCTTGGCCAACCTGGCGCTGAGCTTGACGCGCGCCGGGCGTACAGCCCAGTCGATCGAGGTGCTCCAGACGATGCTGCCCCTACAGGAACGAATGTATGGTGTGGGGTCCAGCGAGTACCTGGGAACGCTGATCAACCTCGGGGCGACGCTCCACGACAGCGGCAACCTGGCAGATGCGGGCCGGGTCCTGGCCCGGGCGCGCGAGGTCATCCAGGCGTACCCCGACGCGATTCCGGTCGAGCAACAGCTGGGCGTCTGGATGAACCTGGCCAACGTGCTCAACGCCTCCGGCGAGCAGGCCCGCGGCGAGTCGCTGATTCGCGAGTCCATCACCCGGGCCGCCGAGCTGTGGAGCCCCGAGCACGTCAACGTGCTCAAACTCGAGTACAACCTCGCCGAACTGATGAACAAGCAGGGACGGTTCGGGGAGGCCCGCGAACTCGCCCAGGCCACGCTGGCGAAGAAGCGGCGGGCCCTGGGCGAGAGCCACGTGTTCACGCTGCTGACCATGGACAACCTGGCTGTCGCCCTCGGCGGGCTGGGCCGTGGCGAGGAGGCGCTCCACCTTCAGGACAGCGCACTGGACGCGCTTCGGTCTCAGCTGGGTCCCGGTCATCCCTTCGCGCTGCTGGTCGAGCGCCACCGTGCTGCCAGCCTCAAGCGCTTTGACGCTCCGCGCTGGCGCGATGTGGACGTCGTCGACCTCATCGCGCGCCACGAATCGACGCTGGGTCCGGATCATCCCGACACGATGGACGCCCGCTCCTTGCTCGAGCAGTGAACCGGCGGGGCGCGACCCCCTACTGCTCGAAGCGGTCCTGGAACATGCGGTCCGGGCGGAACGGGGATTCCACGGCGCCGATGTCCACGCCCTGCCCGTTGACGCGCGGAACGGCACCGCCGTAGAAGTCCACCGAGCCGTACGACCAGTCCAGGTTGAAGGGAAGTGGAAACGGGAGAGGCGGCGTTGGTTGCGGACGTCCCCGGTCGATCAGCGGTGAGCCGGGGCCCGGTGTGAAGTCGATGCCGATCTGGACCAGCTGGGGATCGACCGAAAGATTGCCGCCGCTGAAGTCGCTGGCTGGTTCGGGAAAGAAGAAGTTGTTGTTGTAGACGTAAGTCGTCCCGACGCCGCCCAACCAGGCGTCGTTGGTTTCGTTCGCCCAGAAGAGATTGTTGGCGACATAGGCGCGAGACTGGTTCGTGCCGTCGTCGTTGAGATTGATGTAGAGCCCTGATGTCGTCGTCGACGTGGCCGGGTCGTCGTCGTGCGAGCCGAAAGTGAAGGTGTTGTTGATGAAATAAACCCCCCGGTCGGTGGCGGCCATCGAGGCGTAGGCGACGCCGTCGCCGTTGCCGGTCGAATTGAAGGCGAAGATGCAGTTGCGCACGGTAACCTTGTTCCCGCCGGTAATCCGCAGCGCCGACCCGCCCGTGGGTCCCTGGTTGCCGCTGAATTGCACGCGATCGACCAGGACCTCGCCGTCGAAGCCGCCGGCGGGCCCGACGATGCGCAGCCCGGCTCTCACGTTGTCGGCCAGGGCCGATGTGATCGACAGGTTTCGGATCGTCACCGATCCGGCCTCGCCGGCCTGTCCCTGGATTTCCATCACCGGCCGCGCGCCTTCGCCGTCGAGCGTGGTCTCGTCGGGTCCGTCGTCGTTGTGGATACAGGGCGTGCCGTCGAATGCGGACGACCAACCGCCCGACAGTTCGAGATCGAACGCGCCGTCGCTGCTGTAAATGAACGGCAGCAGTTCCGGCGCGCGATAGGTGCCCGTTTGGATGCGTATGATGTCGCTCTCGCCATTTGTGCTGGCGGTCTGAACCGCCTGCCGGAGTTCGGTGTCGCTCTGGACACAGAACACCTCGGCGCGGATCGCGCCGCTAGCGAGAATGAGGATCAGCAGGAATCGGGACATGACGGTCTCGCTTGTCGTTTGCTCTGCCGGGTTGAATGCCGGCGTATGGAGTAACCGCACATCAGGTCTCTACCCGTTCGGGCTTCACTCCGGGCAGGCTTCTTCGAGATGGAATCCGTCGCAGAAGAGTCGATCGATGTAGGAGGCCTCGACCGCTCCGATGTCCACCCGGCCGCCGATGACTCGGGGGTGAGCGTGGTTTTCGAAGTCGAAATCGCCATGGCTCCAGCCATGCTCGATCGGCGTCGGCGGATCCGAGATGAATGTGGATGGTTCCTGCAGGCCGGCGTTGACCATCGGGGAAGTGGGCTGAGGCGTGAAGTCGTTCAGCTGCGGTGCCAGCATGGGGTTGCCCGAGAGGTTGCCCGACGCGGCCAGCGGTTCCCCGAAAAGCTGCTGGTAATTGTTGTGGAGCAGGTGGGTTTCCACCGCGGCCGGCACGCAGATGTCGTAATCGGAATTGCTCCAGAAAATGGAGTTGACGATCAGCGCCTCCCTGCTGGTTCCGGCGCTGGGCGTGGATAACTGAACGCCAGAGCAGCGCGTGGCCTGCGTGCCCGAATGAAAATTGTTGATCATGGTGTTGTTGATGAAGAAGAATCGATGGCTGTCATTGCTCAGTCGTACGGCGACCGTGCCCTGAGTTTCGCGGACCTCGTTGAACATGAATACCGAGTTGCGAATGGCCAGCCGTTTCAATCCAATCGCCGCGACCGCCCCTGCATAATCGCCTGAATTGCTCCAGAAGAACACGCGGTCGAACAGGACGCGAATGTTGTTGTTGGAGGGGATCGCGAGGTGAATCGGGCTGATGCCCGATCCGACTGCCCCGCTGCCGTTGCGAAACGACAGGTTGCCGAAATTGATGTTGTTGCCGTTGGTGTTGCCGGTAGCGAGGAAGAGCCTGAACAGGCGCTTGGAATCGTTGCCCTCAATGCTGGTAACCCTCGGGTCGCTCCCCTGGAGCTGGCAGTCGGCAACCAGGTCGATCCAGCCGCCGGATATTTCCGTGGTATTGGCCTCGTCGATCAATAGACTGAACCCGCTCTCGTCCGGCGGCACGTAGCTACCGGTTTTCAGGCGAATCTGGTCGTTCTGGCCGTTGCTGCCGGCAGCCTGGAGCGCAGCCGCCAGCTCGGCAGGGGTTCCGACGCAAAAGGTCGCCGCCGGGCCGACTCCCGGCGCCAGGAGGACGGATAGAAAGAGCGCGGTTCGAATCATGAGGTCTGCATCCATCGTTCAATGGTCTCGAGTTCCCTAATGCCCCCGGAAAGCGGGATCGCACATGAACAAGCGCCGCCGGATCGACCGGCCCGGAATGACTTTGCCTTTTCGGGTGGAATGCCCCAAAGTAGCGGGATGAGTCCGAACAAGATCGAGGCAGTGGCATGACATCCAACCCGACCCGCAACCTGGCGGTTTTCTGCGATTTCGAGAACATCGCTCTGGGCGTGCGCGATATGCGCTACGAGGCCTTCGACATCGCCCGGGTGCTCGAGCGGCTTTTGCTCAAGGGCAATATCGTGGTCAAGAAGGCCTACTGCGACTGGGGGCGATATCGCGAGTTCAAGCCGGCCATGCACGAGGCGGCCTTCGAGCTGATCGATATTCCGCACGTGCGCATGTCGGGCAAGAACTCGGCCGACATCCGCATGGTGGTCGACGCGCTCGACCTCTGCTACACCAAGGGGCACGTCGACACCTTCGTGCTGCTTTCGGGCGACTCGGATTTCTCGCCGCTGGTCTCGAAGCTGCGCGAGAACAACAAGACGGTGATCGGGGTGGGCGTGAAGAGTTCGACCTCGGACCTTCTGCTGGCCAACTGCGACGAGTTCATCTTCTACGACGACCTGATCCGCAAGAAGCCGCAGAAGCAGGCGAAGAAGAAGGCGTCGAAGAAAAAGAAGACGGCCGCCGCCAAGCCGGTGGACGACAAGAAGCAGGAGGCTTTCGACCTGGTTCTGGAAACCGCCGAGGCCCTGTTCGCCGACCGCGACGCCGAGGAGAAGGTCTGGGGCTCGATGGTCAAACAGGCACTGAAGCGCCGCAAGCCGGGCTTCAGTGAGTCCTACCACGGCTTCAAGAGCTTCAACAACCTGCTCGAGGAAGCCCAGAAGGCCGGAATGCTGGATCTCAAGCCCGACGAAAAGTCGGGCGGCTACATCATTCAGTCCATCAAGGCCGAGGACTGATTCGGCCTTAGAGGGGCCATGCCATCAAAATCAAAACCTTGAAAACGCCAAGACGCTAAGGCGCAAAGAAACCAACAAAACGAATTGTGTTTTTTTGATAACTTCGCGTCTTCGCGTCTTTGCGTTTATTAGGTTTTTTTGGAATGCTCCTTAGTCCGAACCGGCCGAGCTGCCGTCGTTGACGTGGTGGACCGTTCGTTGGGGGAACGGGATGGAGCAGCCGGCGGCTTCGAGTTCGGTCTTGATCTGCTCGAGCAGCTCGCTCCTGACCACCCAGTAGTCGGCGGCGTTCACCCAGGGGCGGACGGCGAAGTTGACGCTGGAATCGGCCAGGTCCATGACCAGGATGGCCGGCTCGGGATCCTTCAGAACCTTTTCGTGGTCGGTGATGACTTTCCAGATGGTGTCGCGGGCGACCTTGAGGTCGTCGCCGTAATCGACGCCGATCAGCAGGTCGCAGCGGCGCGTCTCGAAGGCCGAGTAGTTGGTGATCGGGGCCGAGGTGATCTGGCCGTTGGGCACGATGACGTTGCGGTTGTCGGGCGTGATCAGCTGGGTGTTGAACAGGCCCACGCGCTCGACCGTGCCCGACACGCCGCCGGCCTCGACGAAGTGCCCCTTGGTGAAGGGCTGGTAGCCGACCAGCATGACGCCCGATGCGAAGTTTGAAAGGCTGCTCTGAAGGGCCAGACCGATGGCCAGCGCGGCACCACCAAGGATGGCGATCAGCGGCGTGATGGCGACCCCGACGTAACTGATCGAGGCCAGGATCACGCACAGCAGCAGGGCCGAGTACAGGATGGTGCCGAGGAAGGCGACCAGCATGGCGTCGAGCTGTTTGCGGGTCATCGCCTTGTTGGCCAGCGCGACCACGGCCTTGGCGACCCAGCGGCCGATGATGAAGATCAGCAGCGCGCCGACGACCTTCCAGGCGACGGACAGGATCTGTGCCGTTTCGAGGTTGGCGAACCATTGTTGCAGGCTTTCCATGCGAGTCTCCCTTCGTTTGCTTCGGGTTATTCGGGAATCATGATCCGCGGCAGAGGGTACGTCAAGAACGTTGCGGGGGTGTCAAGGGATGCCGGGTTTCAGGTTTCAGGGTTCAGGAAAGCATGATGGTTCGTCGCCCCGGGCTTGACCCGGGGCCTTCCAGCAGTTGGCGCCTTCGGCTGGGAGGTCCCGGCTCGGGGGCCGGGACGACGCTGCGCGTTGGTTCCGGCGGCTGGCTTTACTTCGGCTCCAGCCGGACGGCGCCGTCGAGGCGCAGGGTGGTGCCGTTGAAGTAGGCGTTTTCGACGATGTGGGCGGCCAGGCGGGCGTATTCCTCCGGCTTGCCGAGGCGCTTCGGGAAGGGGATGGACTCGCCGAGGGCCTGCTGGACCTTCTCGGGCATCACGTCGACCATCGGGGTGTGGAACACGCCCGGGGCGATGGTCATCACGCGCACGCCGAAGCGGGTGAATTCGCGCGCCATCGGCAGGGTCATGCCGACGACGCCGCCCTTGGAAGCGGAGTAGGCGGCCTGACCGATCTGGCCTTCGTAGGCGGCCACCGAGGCCGTATTGATGATCACGCCGCGTTCGCCGTCGTCGTTGGGCTCGTTGTGCTGCATGAGATTGGCCGCGGCCTTGCCGACGTTGAAGCTGCCCACGAGGTTGACCATCACGGTCTGCGAGAAGGTCTCGAGCGGCATCGGCGCCTCGCGTCCGAGCACCCGGCCGGCGCCGAGGATGCCGGCGCAGTTGACGGCGACGTTGATCTCGCCGAGCCAGTCCTTCGCCTCGGCGAGCACGCGCTCGACTTCCGATTCGCTGGTGACGTCGGTCTTGAAGAACTTCGCGTTGCCTTCGCCGAGCTTGCCGACGGCATCGGCGGCCTTGTCCTCGTTGACATCGAGCAGGGCGACCTTGCCGCCGAGCGAGACAAAGTGTTCGGCGACAGCAAAGCCGAGGCCCGAAACACCGCCGGTAATGACGGCCTTGATGTTGTTGGTGTCCATTGGATCTCTCCTGGTTGTTCGAAGTTCAAAATCAAAACCTTGGAAACGCAAAGACGCGAAGACGCAAAGAAAAATGGTCAAAGTCTATTGACTACGCGAGTTATGCCATCTTTCATGAGAGAGCAGTTCCAGTTTGCTAGTAGCCCAAGCCGCAGGCCCGAGAGCTTCAGATATGTAAAAAGCTGAGTCTTGTGAACGGGGAGCAGAGCCTGAACCGCTTTGTTTTCCACCATGACTGAGTCATTGATAATCATGTCGGCGCGCAATCCCTTGTCGATCTCAATGCCATCGTAGTGGATGGGCACGAATACTTCAGTTTGAACGTCAAGCCCACGCTTTTTGATCTCATGCTCAAGGCAAGTCTGGTAGATCGATTCAAGCAGGCCAGGGCCCAGAGCGCTGTGAACCTTGACCATGGAGTCGACCACGACTTTTGACGTTCTTTCTATCGCAAGCCGATCCTCTTTCATTCTTCGCGTCTTTGCGTCTTTGCGTTTTAAAGGTTTTCCACTTCCAGAGCCTCTCTAACTCCGTTTCAAAATGGCCTGGCCGGTGCGGGAGCGGGGGCGGTCGAGTTCGCCGGCGATCCAGTCGCCGACGCGGGCGAGGGCCATGAGGTCGATGCCGGTTTTCATTCCCAGGCCGTTGAGCATGTAGACGACGTCTTCGGTGGCGACGTTGCCGGTAGCACCCCGGGCGTAGGGGCAGCCGCCGAGGCCGGCGACGGAGGAGTCGACGACGCGCACGCCGGCATCCAGGCAGGCGTGGATGTTGGCCAGGGCCTGGCCGTAGGTGTCGTGGAAGTGCACGGCCAGCTGGTCCATGGGCACCGACTTCGCCACCGTCTCGAGCATGGCGCGGGCCTTCGCCGGCGTGCCCACCCCGATGGTGTCGCCCAGCGAGATTTCCGCGCAGCCGGCCTCGTGAAGTGCTTCGGCGACGCGCACGACTTCGGCGACCGGCACCTCGCCCTGGTAGGGGCAGCCGAGCACGGTGGAGACGTAACCGCGGACCCGCACGCCGTCTTCGCGGGCTCGGGCGAGCACCGGCGCGAAGCGCTCGAGTGACTCGGCGATCGTGCAGTTGATGTTCTTCCTGTTGAAGGCCTCGGAGGCGGCCGTGAACACCGCGATCTCATCGGCGCCCACCTTGCGGGCGCGCTCGTAGCCCTTCTCGTTGGGTACCAGCACGGGGTAGCGCACGCCGGGCTTGCGCTCGATGCGGCCGAAGACTTCCTCGGCGTCGGCCAGTTGCGGGATGGCCGGGGCGGCGACGAAGCTCGTCGCTTCGACGACGCCCAGGCCCGTGTCGGCGAGGCGCTCGATCAGCTCGATCTTGACCCCGGTCGGGATGGTGTAGGGCTCATTCTGCAGCCCGTCACGCGGCCCGACTTCGACGATGGTGACGTGATCGGTCATCGCCTCAGGCGAGTTCGACGGCAATCGCGGTGGCTTCGCCGCCGCCGATGCACAGGCTGGCCACGCCCTTCTTGCCGCCGCGGGCCTTGAGGGCGTGGATCAGCGTGACCAGGATGCGCGCACCGCTGGCGCCGATCGGGTGGCCCAGGGCGCAGGCCCCGCCGTTGACGTTGACCTTCTCGTGCGGGAGGTCGAGTTCCTTCATCGCCGCCATTGTGACCGTGGCGAAAGCCTCGTTGATCTCGAACAGGTCGACGTCGCCGGCCTGCCAGCCGGCCTTCTCGAGGACCTTGCTGATCGCGCCGACCGGGGCAGTCGTGAACCACTCCGGCTCCTGCGAGTGGGTGGCGTGGGCGACGATGCGTGCCAGGGGCTTTGCGCCGCGCGATTGGGCCTCGGACTCGCGCATCAGCACGGTGGCGGCCGCGCCGTCGGAGATCTTCGATGAGCTCGCCGCGGTGATCGTGCCGTCCTTGGCGAAGGCCGGGCGCAGCTTGGCCATCTTGTCGACGGGGCACTTGGCCGGTTCCTCGTCGGTCATGACCTCGACTTCGCCCTTGCGGGTCTTGACCGTGACCGGAGTGATTTCGGCCGCGAAGGCTTCGGTTTGGATGGCCTTCATGGCGCGCTCGACCGAGGCCTTGGAAAAGGCGTCCTGCTCGTCGCGGGTGAAGCCGTACTTGGCCACGCACTGCTCGCCGAACTGGCCCATCATCTGGCCGTCGTAGGGGTTCTGCAGGCCGTCGAAGAACATGTGGTCGAGGAATTTGGCGTGGCCCATGCGCAGGCCGCGCTCGGCCATGTAGGGGGCGTTGGTCATCGACTCCATGCCGCCGGCGACGACGATGTCGGCCGAGCCGGCGAGCAGCGCGTCGTGGCCCTGCATGACGGCCTTCATGCCCGAGCCGCAGACCTTGTTGATGGTGGTGCAGCCGGCCGAGACCGGCAGGCCGGCGCCCAGGGAAGCCTGGCGGGCAGGCGCCTGGCCCACGCCGGCGGGCAGCACGCAGCCCATGATCACTTCGGAGACGTCCGAGCCCTCGACGCCGGCGTCGGCCAGGACGGCCTTGATCGCGGCCGCGCCCAGGTCGGGCGATTTGGTCGGGGCGAACTGGCCCTGGAAGGATCCGATGGCGGTGCGTCGGGCGGAAACGATGACAATGGAATCGGTCATGGGGCAAATCCGTGGGTTTGAAAACTGAAGCCGGCTATTATCGCAGGTTGGGCCGAGGGGGTGCGAGCACAAGCTGCCCGGGCGGTGTCCCGGGAGACGGGAGCCCGACGAGCGGCGGGTTTTGCCGCTCGCGCGGCTCGCCCCGGGCATTTCTCGCTGCCTACCATGTCTGCGAGTCTCCCGGACGCTCGTGCGCGAGGACGTGAGAGGAACCGGCCGGATGCCGCGTCGTTCCACTCGTCCCTGCCCGGTCCGAGACGGGGGCTGGAAATAGGGGCATCGTGGTCATCGAGGGAGAAGGAGCCGGTGTCTCCGACAGTTCGAAAGTTTGCAGTTCTCATCCTGGCGTTCGTCGCCACCCATGCCGGGTCGCAGGTCCCGCCCGTCAATCCGGGTTTCCCGACCAACGAGTCGTGCACCCCCGGCCAGCTGTTCGATCGCCAGATCGGGCTCGGTCGCGTGGCCAACATCGCCTACCACGACGGCTGGATCCTGACCAGCAACGTCGGCGGTGGGTCGCCGCGCTGGTGGCGATTCACCGATACCGACGACCCGACGAGTTTCTCGATCGTCAACGACGCTACGGCCGAGGTGCCGACCGATCACGGCACGCACGCGACCACCAAGCTCGGCGACTGGGTCTGCGGGGCCTGGGGTTGTCGGGTTCGTCGCGATGCGCCCAGTGGCCAGCTGGTCAATGAATTGATGCCGCCTTCGGCGCCCGGCGAGTGGGAGTTCGGCGCCGGCTTCACGCCGCAGAACCAGCCCGGCCCGGCCGGCGGCGGCCTGCACCGGCTCTACTACCCCTGGGCGCTGCCCTTCAACTGGATCCAGTACGGCGAGAACCCGGGGCAGGGCCGCATCTGGCGCGGCGACGAGCTGCTGGCCGAGTGGGAGCCGCTGGCCGACCACGGCATCGCCGGCAATGCCATCCTGCTGGGCAACTACCTGTTCATGGTCTCGGATGCCTCGATGCTGGGCGTGGTCGCCTACGACATCTCGCCGCTGTTCGATTCGCCGGCGGGCCCGCCGCAGTTTCTCGACAAGCTCTCCGGGCCGTTCGGCGCCTACATCGGCACGGTCTGGGAGAACTACCTGCTGCTGGCCGGCGGCGATCCGCGCAATCTCTTCTACGTGGTGGATTTCTCCGACCCGACCAATCTCGAGCTGGTCACGACGATGAACCTCGACGGCAATCCCGCCCTGGACGCCGGCACCAACGTGCCCTACGTGCAGGTGCAGGACGAGTTCGCCTTCACGCGCCGGCACAAGATCAACATGGAAACCCTCACGCCGGTACTGGAGCTCGACGAGGTCGGCGACAGCCGCCCGCCCGGCAGCGTCGGCGGCCAGCTCGATGTCAGTCAGTACGCCAAGCCGATCGGCAACCTGCTGGTTACGGGTGCCTACAGCTTCTCGGGGCGCGACGGGGTGGGCGTGTGGTGCCACCAGACCAGCCCGGACACGCGCGGGCCCTACGTGGGCTACCACATCCCGCGCCCGGGTCAGACCAATTACCCGCTGGGTGCCCCGATCAGCCTGGTCATCGCCGAGACGCTGGAGTCTTTCACGATCATCAACGGCGAGACGGTGATCGTTCGGCCGGTCGGGGGTGATCCGGTCGACGCATGGGTGTCGTTTTCGCACGACAGCATCCTGACCATCACGCCTTACGAGTACCTGCAGCCCGACACGACCTACGAGGTCGTACTGGTCGACGGCGGCATCAAGGACGCGGCCGGTAACGGCATGGCCGGTTATTCGTTCACCTTCTCGACAGGCGGCAGCGTCGGCGGGGGCAATGCCGCGCCCGTCATCGATTCCTTCGGCGTCGCGCCTTCGCCCACCGAGCCGGGCAGTAGCGTCACCCTCCAGGCGAGCGCCAGCGATGCCGAGGGCGAACCGCTCGAGTACCGTTTCGGCTTCGGCGACGGCACGCCGACCACGGCCTGGTCGGCTTCGAGCAGCGTCAACCACAGCTACCAGCAGGCCGGGCATTTCGAAGCCAAGGTGCAGGTCCGCGACCTGCGCGCCGACGGGTCGGTCTCGGTGGTGACGGACACGCGCACGGTCACCGTTGCAGCCCTTCCGGGCGGGCCGCTGCCGCGTCACTCCTCGACACTTGCCGTCGACGAGTCGCGCCGCCTGGTCTGGGTGGTCAATCCCGACCACGACAGCATCGCGCGCATGGACGCCGACAGCGGGGCGAGGCTGGCGGAGATCGACCTGTCGGCGGCCGCCGAGCCGGGCATGACGGCGCCGTGGAACCTGGCGGTGGCCGACGACGGCCAGGTCTGGGTGACCCTGCGCGACGCCGATGCAGTTGCGGTACTGGATACGAACGGGGGGCTCGTTGATCGCATCGAGCTTGACTACGGCAGCGCGCCCCACGGCGTGGCGATTTCGCCCGACGGCAGCAGCGTTTTCGTGAGCACGCACGCCGGCGGCCAGTCCGATCCGGGCAACGGCCGGCTGCTGCGCTTCGACCGCGCGAGCCGAAACCTGACCGGCGAGCTGGAGCTGGGTCCCACGGCCGGGGCAATCGCCTTGTCGGGAGACGGCAACCGTGCCTATGTCGCGCGATTCATCTCCGGGCCGCACTTCGGCGAAGTCTGGGCGGTGGATCCGCAATCGATGTCCCAGGTCGACAGCCTCGAGCTGTGGCGCGACCGCGGCCGCGACGGCCTCAGCGGCGGCGGTTCGTTGGGACCGGGCGTGCCCAACTACATCGCCGGCCTGACCATCGACCCGCACGGCGAGTGGCTGTGGTACACCGGCATCAAGATGGATACCAACCGCGGCGAGTTCTTCGACCAGGGCACGGGCTTGAACTTGCCGCTGGCGCACGACTCGACGGTTCGGCCGATGCTGGGGCGCTTCGACCTGGGCGCCGGCGGCGGACCGGCCGAGCCCGGGGTTTCGGGTTTCTCAAACGGCCGCATCGACGCCGACAACGCGGATTCGCCCTCGGCCATCGTGTTCAGCCCGCGCGGCGACTATGTCTTTGCCGCCATGCAGGGCAACGACTTCGTGATGGTCTTCGACGACCTGGCGATACGCGACGGCGGCGGCCGCACGTCGCTGGCCCGGCTGGGTACGGGTTCGGCGCCGCGCGGCCTGGCCTTCGATGCCACCGCCGAGACCCTGTGGGTGCAGAACTTCATGAGCCGCGACGTCTCGCGCATCGACGTGAGCGCCTTCCTGGCCGACGGCAGCCGGCAGTTTCCGGCTGGCGAGCACGCCACGGTGACCGGGGAACCGCTGGGGGCGGGAGTGGCGGCCGGCAAGCGGCACTTCTTCTTCGCCGGCAACCATCCCGAAGGCGACAACGAAATGAGCTTCGAGGGCTACATTTCCTGTGCCAGCTGCCACGTCGACGGGCGCCACGACGGCCGGGTCTGGGACTTCACGCAGCGCGGGGAGGGCCTGCGCAACACCACCGACCTGCGCGGCCGTGCGGGCATGGGTCACGGCAATGTCCACTGGTCGGGCAACTTCGACGAAATCCAGGACTTCGTGCTCGACATCGTCAACGAATTCGACGGCGGCGGCTTCCTGCCCGACGGTGAATCGCCGCATTCCTCGCTGGGTACGCCCAATGGCGGACGCAGCGCGGCGCTCGACGAGCTGGCCGCCTACGTGAGTTCGCTGGCCCTCGAGTCGCTGCCCCGCAGTCCCTATCGCCAGCCCGACGGCCAGCTCACGGCGCAGGCGGTCAACGGTCGCGACGTGTTTGAGTCGCACTCTTGCGGTAGCTGCCACGACCCGCTCGTCGGCTTCACCGATTCGAGCCTGGGTGCGGCCACGCTGCACGATGTCGGCACGATCCGGACTTCGTCGGGAAGCCGCCTGGGGCAGCCGCTGACCGGCATCGATACACCCTCGCTGCTCGGTGCCTGGGATGGCGCGCCTTACTTCCACGACGGCTCGGCGGCCACGCTGGAAGAGGTCTTTTTCGTGGCCGGCGGCACCCTCTACCAGGCCGAGGACGCCGCGCTGGGCGGCGGCGCGAGCATTCCGCCCTTCCTCGAGATCAACTGGGACAGCACGTCCCACGGTTCGCTCGTGCAGTTCGGCAACGACGGTGACAGCGTGACCTTCAGCGGCGTCGACGGCGGCAGCGGCGGCAACGGCACGATCGAGTTGCGCCACATGCCCGGAAGCCCCGGCACCCTGAGGCTGCGCGTCAACGGCGCGGTCATCGAGGACCGAAGTTTCGCCCAGCAGCGAACGCACTTCGAGTGGCAGCCGCTGCGCTTCGAGGACGTGCCGCTCAATGCGGGAACGACCAATACCATCCAGGTGGAGCGATTGAGCGCCTCGAGCTGGCAGAGCCTGGCGCTCGACGAGATGCTGGTCAGCACCGCTGACGACCTGGCCTCGGCCGCGCCGCACCGGGTGGTGCAGACGCTCGCCGCCGGCGATCGCGCCGACCTGCTGGCCTGGCTGCGGCAGTTGGATGGCCGGAATGATCAGGGGGAGATCGTGGATGGGGATTTGATCTTTCGGGATGGGTTTTGGTGAGTCTTTAGGGTTCAGGTTTCAGGTTTCAGGAAACCTCTCGTTGCCCTGGGCTTGACCCGGGGCCTTCCATCCGCTGGCGCCTCCGGCTGGGAGGTCCCGGCTCGGAGGCCGGGACGACGCTTTGCGTCGATTTCGGGGTGGTGCTTCGTTTTTTGGTGTGCCTGAGGCATCATCGGGGGGAGTTTCTGGGACGATTTGTGCATGGACCGGGCCGGTGATTCGCAACGTGTTTCCCTGAAGATCGCCAACGGGTTTCGTTTCGGCGAATGGGAGGTGTTGCCGCGCGAGAACCTGCTGCGGCGCGGCGACGTGCGGCGCAAGATCGAACCCAAGGTGATGCGCCTGCTCGTGCTATTGGCTGGGCGACTGGACAAGCCGTGGTCGAAGGATGAGCTGATGGACGAGCTCTGGCCGGCCGCCGAGGCCGGCGAGAGTTCGCTGACCCGCGCGGTTAGCGAGCTGCGGCGTGCCCTGGACGACAAGCGCAGCGGGGCGCGCTATATCGACACCATCCAGAACGTGGGCTACAAGGCCATCGCCCCGCTGCGGCCGCTGGATGCCGCCACCGTGGCCGGCGCCGAAGGCTTGCGCCGGCAGGCGCCCGAGCGCGACGGCAGCATCGAGGCGCTCGACATGGCCGCCTACCTGATCGCGCGGCGCAACGGCCGCGATTGCGTGGCGGCCCTCGATATCCTGCGCGACACGATCGAGCGTCATCCCGGGCTGGCCGAGGCTCACGCCATGGTCGGCGTGGCCGAGCGCCTGGTACAGCTCTACTGCGACCGGCCCACGGCCGTCCACGCAAGCCGGTCCCGGCAGGCCGCCGACCGTGCCGTGGAGCTGGATCCGCACTGCGCGCTGGCCTGGAGCGTGCTTGCCAGTCTCGATCGTGACGAATGGCAGTGGCGGTCCTCGCTCGAGCGTTTCGAGCGGGCGATGGTGCTCGACGACGACAACGCTTTCATCCTTCACGACTACGCGGAACTGCTCTGGAACCTGGGCCGAATCGACGAGGCCGAGGCGGCGATGAAGCGTTGCTGCGAGATCAACCCGGTCGGCGCCGGCGAGCGCTTGATCCACGGCTGGATCGGCCTGCATCGAGACGAGGCGTCGGCATGGCAGCAGCTGACCATGGCCCGGCAACTCGGCTGCGATGCCGTGTTCGCCGACAATCTCGAGTGCTTTCTGCTGCATCGCGCCGGCTGGTCGCAGGCGGGTGTCGAACGCTGGCACGAACTCAATGCACGCCGGCGGGACGACCGCTTCTGGATGTGGCCGCGCCTGTTGCTCGATACGCTGACCGACAACGGCGACGGGACGAGGCTCGTGCAGTCCATCGAACGCCAGGTGATCGACCGCGAGATCGATGCCGGCGTGGCCGTGTTCATCCTCGACCTGGCCGGAGAACTCGACCAGGCCTTCGACACCGCCGGCCACGCCCTGGCGGACCGAAGCCTTTTCATCGTCGACCTGTGGCTGGATGAACGACGGCCATTCCGCGAGGACCCGCGCTTCGACACTTTGCTCGGAAAGGCCGGCCTGGACGAAGAAACCTGCCCGTGGCTGGCCCCTGAAGAAACACCCTGAGCAAGCCCCCACAACCGACGCGCAGCGTCGTCCCGGCCGCAGCGAAGCGGAGAGCCGGGACCTTCCAAGCGAAGGCACCAGTAGACGGAAGGCCCCGGATTGATGGGAAGCATCCCGTCATCCCGGCCGCAGCGAAGCGGAGAGCCGGGACCTTCCCACCGAAGACGCCAACCGAGGGAAGGCCCCGGGTCAGGCCCGGGGCGACGAGCGCCCTAGGAACCCCCTAGGAAACAAAGCCAGCCTCACTTTCTCTTCAAGTCGCCAAGCTAACCGAAATCTAACCTTTTCCTCGCAAGCACCCGTTTCGCGTTCGGCGAGGCGGGACGTGACGACTGCATTGAAAACGAGGAGAAGACGATGCATTGCAACCGTAACCGGCTCTTTCGAGCGATCAGACTGGGTCTGACCGCGGGCCTGATCGGCTTCAGCGCCCTGGCCTGGTCCCAGGAAAGCGACATCGGCTCCGAACAGAGCGAAAGCCAGGATCAACTGCGCGAAGAGCAGCAGCGCGAAGAGCAGGCGCGGCTCGATCGCGTCGAGGTCACCGGCTCGCGCATCCGCCGCATCGACGTCGAGGGGCCCAACCCGGTCCAGGTCTATGACCGGGACTACATCGATTCCACGGGCGCGCAGACCGTTGCCGACTTCCTGTTCCAGGCGCAATTCGCCGGTCCCGGCCTGTTCAACGAGAACGCCACGCTCAGCCAGTACCAGGGCTCGGCCTTCTTCGATTCGCGCGGGCTGGGCGCGGCCTACACGCTGGTGCTGATCGACGGCAAGCGGCTGCCGATCACGCCGCTCGGCGGGACGCAGGCGGCCGATATCAACCAGCTGCCGATCGCGGCGGTCGACCGCATCGAGTACCTGTCCGATGGTGCTTCCGCGATTTACGGCTCGGACGCGATCGCCGGGGTGATCAACGTGATCACCAAGCGGGACTTCCAGGGCCTGAACATGCGCGCACAGGCCGGCACGGCCGACGACGGCGAGGGCTCGCGCGTGTCGTCGGAAATCGTCGGCGGCGCGACCGGCGATCGTTGGCGCGCCCTGATTGCCTTCGACTGGTACCAGCAGTCCGACATCGAGGCAAGCGACCGGCCTCTGGCCAACTCGGCTGTCGCGCCGGACGGCACGGACGGTCGCAGTCCGACCGGGCTGCCGGGCACTTTCATCACCTACGATCCGGCAACCGGTGAATTCCTGGAGGGGATTCCGCAGGAGGGCTGTCCGGAGGAGAACCTGCGACCCAGCGAGATCGCCGCCACGGGCTTCGACTGCGCCTACGACTTCGCGCAGCTCTACGACATCGTCCCGGCCAGCCGCAGCTATAACCTGTTCTCGAAGTTCCAGTACGACTTCACGCCGCAGTTGATGGGCACGTTCCAGTGGCGCCATTCGAACACCCACATCAAGGTGCGCAACGGCGCCGCGCCGGCCAACTTCTTCTTCCCGGCCGACCAGAATCCCACCGGCGAGCCCGCCTTCTTCCTGCGCCGTTTCGTCGACGCCGGTCCCCGGGCGAGGGACACGACCAACACGACGAGTTCCTTCCTGGCCCAGCTGGACTACAACATGGGCCTCCACGACCTGCAGGTCTACGGCCTGGCGGCCGAGGTGGAGAACAACCAGGTCGGCGTGTCGGGACAGATTTCGACGCGGCGCATCGAAGAAGCGATCGTCGACGGTGTTTTCGATCCGCTGCAGACCTACGATCCGCAGTGGTTCATCGACCAGGGGCTTGCGGTGGGAACCCAGCGCCAGGCGACCGGTGATCAGAAGACGCTCGGTGCGACCCTGAGCGGCTTCATGCCCTTCGACCTGGGCGGCAGCCCCGTGGGCTACGCCGTCGGTGGTTCATGGCTCGACGAGTCCTACTTCGACATCAGCGACGGGGACGCCGTCGACCGGGACATCGCCGGCGGTGCCGGCTCCTTCGGCGGCGGCGACCGGCAGACGACCTCCTTCTTCGGGGAACTCAATGCCACCCCGGTCGAGGACCTCGAGCTCTCGCTGGCCGCGCGCCACGACGACATCAAGGACATCGGCAGCGAAACCACCTATCGCGCCTCGGCTTCCTGGCGGCCCACCGAGTCGCTCTTGCTGCGGGCCGGCTACGGAACGGGTTTCCGCGCGCCCTCGCTGGGGAATCTCTACCTGGGGCAAAGCTTCGGCGTCGTGCGCGCCGTCGACACGACCTTCTGCAACCAGGTCACCAGCGATCCCGATTCCACGCAGGCGGAAATCGACTCGGCGTGCCGTACGCGCGAAATCCGCTCCCTGACCGGCGGCAATCCCGAACTGGACCCCGAGACCTCGACCTCCTGGTCGGCGGGTTTCGCGTTCGAACCGATCGATCGGCTGGTCTTCAAGGCCGACTACTGGAACATCGAGGTCGAGGGCAAGATCGGGTCGCTGACCGTGCAGGAGATCCTCAACAACGAAGAGCGCTTTCCGCAGCTGGTCAATCGCGTCAACGGACAGCTGACCGCCCAGGAAGCCTTCGTCCGATCCAACCTGCAGAACCTCACGATCGAGGAGGGCAGTGGTATCGACGTGGGCGTGCTCTACAGCTTCGACACCGATGTCGGGCGATTCGGCGTGGACCTGCGATCGCACTACCTCGTCGAGTACCTGCGCCAGAGCAGTGCGCTGCAGCCCCTGTGCGACGACGCCGGCACCACCAGCGAGCCGGAGTGGCGCGCCAACCTGCAGTTGCGCTGGCAGACGGGGCAGTGGGACAGCTCGGCCATGATTCGCTACGTGGGCGAGACCGAGGACCTGGTCGGCGGCCGCGAGGGCGGAACCTGCACGATCGCCGAGGGCGGTCGGGTGCGCTCTGTCGACAGCTATACCCGCGTCGACCTGCAGACGAGCTACGTGTTCGATGCCGGCACGCGGGTGACGCTGGGCGTGCGCAACGTTTTCGAGGAAGAGCCGCCGTTCTCTGAGATCGCCGCCGGCGGCTGGCCCTGGTTCGACCAGGGCCTGTACGACATCACGGGGCGCTCGTTCTACGTGAGGGCCGATCACCGGTTCTGAGCGGTTCACGAGGTGCTTTCCTGATGGATTTGTGCGCCATCAGGCTCTCTTGCCCGGCGGGCTTCCGCCGGGCTTTTTTTCGTCTTCAGGTTTCAGGTTTCAGGAAACCACTCGTCGCCCCGGGCCTGACACGGGGCCTTCTACCTAATGGCGCCTTCGGTGGGGAGGTCCCGGCTCGGGGGCCGGGACGACGCTTTGCGTCGGTTCGGGGTTCCGGGGCGATCGGTGGGGGTGACAGGGAGTTGCCTGTAAGCGGAGTGGGGAGGGCAGAGGTCGGAGCGTGGGGGCTTGGATTGGGCCCGCCGGTTGGCGGGCCGTGGGGTTAGTCTTCGGCTTGTTCGGCGCGGTCGGCGGGGACGTAGCGGCCGTCGAAGACGGTCTTGAAGTCGGCGCCGTCGATGGATTGTTGCCAGTGCTGGCGCAGGATGCCGTCTTCGAGGGGGATCCAGCTGATGCGGTCGGTGACTTCGCGTCCTTCGGCGTCGCGGCGCGTGCCCTCGAGCGTCATGCGGTCGTCCTCCCAGCCGCCTTCGAGGTGGAGCGTGAGGTCGTGGTTGTCGGTCCAGAACTGGCGCCAGTGGCCGCCGGCCGGGTCCCAGGTGTTGAGGCTGTGACCGTTGTAGCCGGAGCCCCCTTGCCAGCTTTCCATGAGCGCACAACCGTCGAGAATCGACTCGATGCGGTTGCGGCCGACGAGGCGGCCTTCGGGGTTCTCGACGCGCCACTCCCCGACCCAGAAGTCGAACTGCCGGTGCTGCTCGGAGTCGCAGTTTTCGGCCAGCAGGGGAACGGGCAGCATGAAAAGACCCGCCAGCGCGAGGCCGGCGGGTCGCAGGCCGATCCTGCAGGCCGCTGGGAGTCGGGATGCAGGATCGGGTTCGGGTCGGTTATTCACCCGCATTCTCGTCCACCTTCGCGCGCGGCGGGTTGATCCAGATGACGTGCGTGCCGCGTTCACGCGCGGTGGCGTTGACCGCCCCGACGTACTCGGCGTCGTAGGGCGACATGCCGCGGTCCTTTTCGATCGGGGATTTCATGGATGCGCAGCCGCTGACGAGCAGCAGGCCGGCGGTGATGGCAACCAGGCGTTTCGTGTTCATGGTGAGCACCTCCGTAATGGACGTCCCGGGTTGGCGGGCGGGCAACTTTGCGCCGCCCTGGCATACAGGGTGCGCCCGCATGCCGGGAACGATCCTTAGGAAGTTATTAGGGCGCCGAGCGGGTGCTACAGCCAGAAGCCCCAGATGGCGGTGCAGGTGACCAGCATCAGTAACACGTTGAGGGGCGCCCCGACCTTTGCAAAATCGGTGAAGCGGTACAGGCCGGTGCCGTAGATCATGGTGTTGGTCTGGTAGCCGACCGGGGAGAGGAAGCTGGTCGAGGCGGCGAACATCACCACGAGCACGAAGGGGAATATCGCCATGTCGAGCAGGTTGGCAATGGAGATGGCCACCGGCACCAGGATGACGACCGAGGCGTTGTTGCTGACCATCTCGGTGAGCAAGGTGGTGATCAGGTACAGCGCCATCAGGATCAGCAGCGGGTGCCAGTCCCCGGCGGTTGCCACGAGCAAGCCGCCCATCCAGTCGGCCGCGCCTGACTTGGTCATGGCGATTCCGAGCGGAATGACGCCGGCGAGCAGGAAGATGACGTTCCAGGCCACGCCGGAGTAGAGGTCCTCGCGCGTGAGGCAGCCGCAGAAGACCATGGCGACCACGCCCATCAGCGCGGTGATGACGATGGGCAGCGGCGTAAGCGTTGCACCTGCAACCACGCCCGCAACGATCAGGCCCGCCGCCCACATGCGCCGCCGATCGAAATCGTCTTCGAAGCTGTCGAGCACGACGACGTCGGGATGCCGCCGCAGCTTCTCCAGAGATGTGGCCGACAACTGCACGAGGACGATCTCGCCGACGCCCAGCGGTTCATCCGCCAGGCGCCTGGCGCGCACCCGGTCGACCTCGAGGCCGACCAGCCGAGCCTGGTAGCGCTGCCAGAAGTCCACGCGCTTGCCCGTATTGCCCTTGAAGATGCGGTCGTTTCGCAGCAGCAGGCGCGCCAGGTGGCCGTCGGAACGCACCCGTCGCGGCGGGCCGAACTCCGAGAGGACTTCCAAGTCGTCGGATTTGATCAGGTCGGCGATCTGACGGCGGGTGGCACGAAGGTGGAGTACGTCGTCGACCTTCAAGCGCGTTGTTTCCGCGCGCTTGACGCGCGAGTCGTCGCCGCGCACCAGCCTGAGCACTTCGACGCCGGAGCGCTCCGCGAGGCCGGCCTCGCTGACGCTCTTTCCGACCAGCCCGCCGCGCGGCTTCACGCTGACTTCGAGAATGAAGTGTTCGGCTTCTTCGTCCTGAAGCTTGATTCGGTCTCGTTCGGGCATCAGCCATCGCCCGAAGAGCAGGAAGTAGGCCAGGCCGGTGGCGAGCACGATGGCGCCCACGCCGGTGAACTCGAACATGCCGATTTCGCGGCCGAATTCGGGTGAGTCGGCGAGCAGCGTCGAGGCAAGCAGGTTGGTGGAGGTGCCGATCAGCGTCAGCGTGCCGCCCATCATCGCAAAGAAGCTCAGCGGCAGCAGCATGCGCGAGGCCTGCGAGCCGGAGCTCCTGGCCATGTCGAGAATCAGGGGGATGGCGACGGCTACCGCGGCGGTGTTGTTGATCAGCCCGGACACCGGTCCGACCAGCAGGGCGATGATGGCCAACTGTCGCCATTCCGGGCCGTCCATCCAGGGCGCGAGCAGCTTGCCCAGCTTGTGGATCAGTCCGGAGCGCTGGATTCCTGCCGAAAGGATGAACATCGCCAGCACCGTGACCGTCGCCGTCGACGACAGACCCGACAGGCCCTCGCTGACGGTGGGGAATGCGGATTTCAGGTCGACGCCGCGATCGACCAGCCACTGCGAATGGAAAAGCAGCGGAATGGCGGTCACCGTGATCAGGATCATGAAGGCCGTGACGTCGAGCGGAAACTTCTCGCTCGCGAACAGGTAGAGCGCGATACCGATGATGACCAGGACCAGGCCGATTTCGACGGTCATTCAGGATCCAGTTGGGGCGATGAAAACCAAAGCCTTTTTAACGCAAAGAAGCGAAGACGCAAAGATCCCGAAGGAAGAAAAAGCAAAGAGCGAAACCACCGAATACGCTGAAAACACCGAACAAAATGCCATCCAGAAGTAGGGTTTCTTGTGGCCTTGGCCTCAGGCATTGCGTCGAAATTGCCCTTGGCAATTCAGTCGCAGGCCATTCGGTGTCTTCAGTGTATTCAGTGGTTACTTTGTTGTTCTCTCGCTCTTGTCCTTTGCGTCTTCGCGTCTTTGCGTTTTAAAGATTCTATCGGGCCTGAAACTCTGGTCAGGTGCGCCCGGCGGCGAGTTCTCGGCCGATGAGCATGCGGCGGATTTCGTTGGTGCCGGCGCCGATGTCGTAGAGCTTGGCGTCGCGGAGCAGGCGGCCGGTGGGGTATTCGTTGATGTAGCCGTTGCCGCCAAGGGCCTGGATGGCTTCCAGGGCGACGTTGACCGCGCTGGTCGAGCAGTGCAGCAGGCAGGCGGCCGCGTCGATGCGCGAGCGTTCGCCGGCGTCGTAGTCGGCGGCAACCTGGTAGGCGAAGCCGCGCGAGGACTGCAGGGCGGCGTACATGTCGCCGACCTTGGCCTGCATCAGGCCGAAGTCCGACAGCGTGCGGCCGAACTGCTTGCGTTCTCGGATGTAAGGCAGCACTTCGTCCATGGCCGCCTGCATGATCCCGATCGGGCCGCCGGAGAGCACCAGGCGCTCGGAGTTGAGCCCCGACATCAGGATCTTGACGCCTTCGTTGACTTCGCCGAGCACGTTTTCTTCGGGAATCTCGCAGTCCTCGAAGACGAGCTCGCAGGTGTTGGAGCCGCGCATGCCCAGCTTGTCGAGCTTCTGCGCCTTCTTGAAGCCGGCGAAGTCCTTCTCGACCAGGAAGGCGGTCATGCACTTGCTGCCGGCGTCCGGGCCGGCGGTGCGCATGTAGACCAGGGCGACATCGCACTCGGGACCGTTGGTGATCCACATCTTCGAGCCGTTGGCGACCCAGACGTCTCCTTGTCTTTCGGCGCGGCAGCTCATCGAGCCGACCACGTCGGAGCCGGCACCCGGCTCGGACATGGCCAGGGCGCCGACCCACTCACCCGAGACGAGCTTGGGCACGTATTTCTCGCGCTGGGCGTCGCTGCCGTTGCGGCACAGGTTGTCCAGGCAGAGATTGGAGTGCGCGCCGTAGGACAGGCCGATGGAGGCCGAGGCACGAGAGATCTCTTCCATCGCCACGAGATGAGCCAGGTAGCCCATGTCGGATCCGCCGTACTGCTCGGGAATGGTGATTCCGAGCAGGCCCATTTCGCCGAGTTCCTGCCAGAGCTCCTGCGGAAACTCGTTGGAACGGTCGATCTCCTCGGCGCGCGGGGCGATCGATTCCTCGGCAAAGCGGCGCACCGATTCGCGGAGCATTTCGATGTCTTCGGACAGCTTCATGGCGTGGTGCCTCGAGAGTCGATGGAGATCAGGAAACCGCAGATTTCGCAGATGTACGCAGATTGGCTGCTTCTGTTCATTGTCCGGCAAATTTCGGCAGTTCGATCAGGGACCTGAACGTCCTTCAACGATGCCGCCCTTGCCGTCAAATCTGCGCGAATCGGCGTAATCTGCGGTTCCCAATACTCGGGTTTTCTAGTGGTTGTTGCCGCGTTCGCGGCCCGGGAAGCGGTGCGAGCGGCCCATGAACGGCAGCTTGAGCTTGCCGACCATGGCGATGCGCTCGGCCGCCATGCGGTCGGCCGCCTTCCAGGTCGGGATACCGTCGCGCTGGGCGATCTGGAAGATCTTGGAAACGTTGTAGTAGATCGCGCGAGTCATGCGCTTGGCGCGTTCGCGGTTGTAGCCTTCGAACTCGATGGACACGTTCATCAGGCCGCCGGCGTTGACCGCGTAGTCGGGGGCGTAGATGATGCCGCGGCGTTCGAGTTCGTCGCCGCACTCGTCGGTGGCGAGCTGGTTGTTGGCCGCACCGCAGACGATCTTGAACTTGAAGCGGGGGATGGTCTGCTCGTTGACGGTGGCACCCAGCGCGGTCGGCGAGTAGACATCGGCGTCGACATCGTAGATTTCCTCGGTGCCCACGGCTTCGCAGCCCATGTCGACGGCGGCCTGGACGGCTTCTTCGTTGATGTCGGTGACGAAGACCTTGGCGTCTTCCTTGCGCAGCAGCTTGATCAGTTCCATGCCGACGTGTCCCACGCCCTGCACGGCGTAGCTGTACTTGCCGATTTCCTCGTCGCCGAACTGGCGCTGCAGGCTGGCGCGGATGCCCTGGAGCGTGCCGAAGGCAGTGAACGGCGAGGGATCGCCCGAGCCGCCGTGGACCTGGTGCACGCCCACGGCGTTGTCGGTTTCCTGGAAGACGTATTCCATGTCGTTGACGTCGATGCCGACGTCTTCGGCGGTGATGTAGCGGCCGTGCAGGGAATCGATGAAACGGCCCATCGCACGGAACAGCGCCTCGGACTTGTCCTTGCGCGGGTCGCCGATGATGACGGACTTGCCGCCGCCGAGGTTCAGGCCGGCAACCGCCGCCTTGTAGGTCATGCCGCGCGACAGGCGCAGAACGTCGTCGAGGGCATCCTGCTCGGTGGCGTAGGGCCACATGCGCATGCCACCCAGGGCCGGTCCGAGCGTGGTGTTGTGAATGGCGATGATGGCCTTGAGCCCGGCATCCTTGTGGTGACAGAAGATGACCTGCTCGTGCTCGGTCGTGTGGATGGTTTCAAACAGATTCATTGACAGTCCTCCAGGGCCCGGACCCGTGCGGTCGCAGGCATTAGCGCCGATCCCCCGTCGAATCGGCCGGGTTTGACTCGTTGGTTGACACGCCCGGTGATGACTTTTCAGGAAAGTCCGGGCATCGAGTGCCCGCCCGACCGATGGATGACGGCGGGCAAGGCAGCCGCCTATTTTAGCCCGAACGGGCAGGGCGTGCCAGTTCGTCCGCAAGGGATCGCCCAGAAGCGATCCCGGGAAAAGGGGGAAATGAGGAGGGGGATCAGTCGGCCTGGAGGTTCACTTCGACGCTGAAGGCGCCTCGCAGTTCGCCGACTGAGAAACCGCGCGCCTGATCCCGGGGGTAGGCCGCGTCGATGGCTTCCGCGACTTCGGGCGGGATATCGGTGCCGTGACAGACGGTGCACAGGCCCTGGGTCGGGATGGCCTTCATCCAGTGGCCGTAGCGGCGTTCACCGTCGTTGCGAATGACGAAGGATTCGATCTCGCCCGGGCGCTCGCCGTCGGCAAGGCGGCGCTCGAAATCCTCGAGGATCCGCGTTTCCAGGGCATCGGGTGCGTTGTCGGGATTGCGAACTTTCAGCGAGGTTCGACCGACGTCAAGGCGCGAACCGGAAACATCCGCTGCGATCTCGGGTGCCCGGATCTTGCAGACCTCGATGCCGGCCACGGGGCCGCCTTCCTGAATAGCTGCGCGTAGCGCCTGCTGGAGTTGGCTGCCCAGGGAGCCGGCCCCGGCTCGGGCCTGGTCAACCCACTCCGGAGCCGGTTCCGCGGCGGCAGTGCCGCCGCTCAGCACAGCCGCGATCAGAAGCCCTGTCGCCGCGCGCATCAGTTGAAGGCCCGTCCGGGCTGCTTGCCCATGGATTTGAGAATTCTTGCCAGCGGGCAGAAGCCGGTGAACGCGGCCTGGAGCATGTTGAGGCCGACGAAGGCAGTCAGCAGCAGCCAGTAGACGCTGTGGAGCTGCGACAGCGCCAGGCTGAGCAGGATCATGAAGCCGGCAAAGGCGAAGACCAGTCTGTCGATGTTCATGGCGCGTTTCCTGGAGAATGGGCGTACACCCAATATAAGAATAGACTAATATAAAGTCAAGTGCGGTGAATCAGTGCTCTCCAAGCGGCTCGCCGGGGCTGCAGTAGCGGCGGTGCAAGGGCGCGATGAGCTCGAGCACCATGGGGTCGGCGATGCGATAGAAGATCGTCTGGGATTGACGGCGCGTTGCGACCAGCTTCTCTTCCCGCAGCCTTGCGAGATGCTGCGAAAGCGCGGACTGGCTCATGGGAATGCGTTCGTTCAGTTCTCCGACCGAGTGCTCGCCTTCCACCAGCGAGCACAACAGCATCAAGCGTGTCGGGTTGGCGAGCGCCCGGAGAAGCGTCGCGGCCTGGCCGGCCTGTTCGCTGTTGAGGTCCGCAAGCTCTTCGGGACGGGGTGTGCACTTTCGGGTCATGCGCTCGATGGACCCGTTCCCGCGCGAACCGATCCCGCGGGGCAGGGTTAGATAAGATGCATCTAATATATTGCCGCCTCCCCTGCAGGTCAAGGGTCCGGCTCGTCAGCCCGCCAACCCGCGAATGACCAGGAAGAAGAACACAGACAAGAGTGCGCCGGCCGGGATGGTGATGATCCAGGACATGAAGATGGACCCCACCGTTTGCAGATTGATGGCGGCAATGCCCCGGGCTAGGCCTACGCCCAGGATGGCGCCGACCACCGTGTGGGTAGTCGAGATGGGCAGTCCCGTGCCCGAAGCCATCACGATGGTCGCGGCCGCGGCCAGCCCGGCGGCAAAGCCGCGACTGGGCGTGAGCGCGGTGATGTTGGTGCCCACGGTGGCGATCACCTTGTGTCCGTAGGTCGCCAGTCCGATGACGATGCCGGTGCCGCCCAGGACGAGAATCCACACCGGCACGATGGCTTGCTGGTCCACGCTGCCGCTGCCGGCCACGCTGACGACGGCGGCCACCGGGCCGATGGCGTTGGCCACGTCGTTGGAGCCGTGGGCGAATGCCATCGCACAGGCCGTCACGACCATCAAGACACCGAAGATGCGCTCGACGGTGTAGTAATGAAAATCGGTGTCCTGCAGGTCGGTGTCCGGAATGCGCATGATGAACACCGTGCCGATGGCGGCGATGACTCCGCCGACGGCAACCGCCAGGGCGTAGGAGTGAATCGGATCGAGGTCGATGCCGATGTGCTTGAGCCCCTTGAACACGGTCACCAGGGTCATGAAGAACCCGGCGAGGAATATGTAGCCCGGCACGTAGCGTCGCGCGGCCTTGAGCGGGTCGGAGCGTTCCAGCACGAGGCGCTGGACGCTCGTGAACAGGAGCCAGGCGATGAATCCGGCCATCAGCGGGCTGACCACCCAACTCATAACGATCTGCCCGACCTGGTCCCAGTGCACTGCAGTGGTGCCGATGCCGATGGCCGCAAAGCCGACCACCGCGCCGATGATGGTGTGCGTCGTCGAAACGGGCCAGCCGCGCGCGGAGGCCATGAGCAACCAGGTGCCGGCAGCGAGCAGTGACGCAAGCATGCCGTAGACGAGGAGCTCGGGCTGGCCCTGCATCAGCGAGGCATCGACGATGCCTTTTCGGATGGTGCTGGTGACGCCGCCGCCGGCGAGGACGGCGCCGCCGAACTCGAATATGCCCGCGATCAGGATCGCTTGCTTGATGGTGATGGCCCTCGAACCGACCGAGGGCGCCATGGCATTGGCCACGTCGTTTGCGCCGATGCCCCAGGCCATGAACAGGCCGAAGAACGCCGCCAGGATGATGTAGAAAATCGCCTGTTCCATGCAGAAAGGCCCTTCGGGTTTCGGGTTGGGTGCTAGCGAGCGATCATCAGGTGCAGCCGGCTGCCGACGCGCTGGGCCAGATCACCCAGGTCGCCGGTCCAGTCGATGATCTTGTAGAGGAACATCACGTCGATGGGCGGGAGGTCCTTTTCGATCTCGAACAGCTTCGCCCGAAACTCGACCTGAAGGGTGTCGCTGTCGTTCTCGATTTCGTCGAGCTTCTTGATCATGCCCATCACCAGATCGATCTCGCTGCCGCGAAAACCGGTCTCGAAAAGCTCGTCGAGCTCGTTGACGGTCTTGTGCGCCTGGCCTACGGCTTCGAGACAACGGTCGACGAAACTCAGGTAAAGGTCATGCAGTGCATCCGGAATGACCATGCGCCGGCCGAGCATCAGGCCGGAGATGTCGCGCGCCTTGTTGGCGATGCGATCCTGGACGGAGAGCATCTCGAGAACGTCGGTGCGCGCGACGGGCATGAACAGGCTACGCGGGAGGTTCAATCGCAGCTCGCGCTTGAGGTCGTCGGCCTCGTGTTCCAGATTGACGATGGACTTGCGCATTTCGGCCGCGGTTTCCCAGTCGCCGGTCTGCGCCGCTCGCACGAAATCGGGCAGCTTGCCGGCGCAGGCCGCCGCCTTCTCGAAGTGCTCCTGCAAAGGTCGGACGGGCGATTGCCCGAAAACGCGGGAGATGTAACCGGTTGGATTCATGGGTTTTTCGTTCCTGGCGCCGGAACCCGGCCTGTGACGGGCGCGAATTGTAACAGTTATGTTGCGGAATCATGACCGTCAGGCATTCGCGCGGATGTGCGGTTCTGTGACCGGTGTCTCAGGCGATTGCTGGCATAATGCGATTCAACAGCAGGTGTTTCCATCAATGGCACAGGAAAAGGGACAGCCCGAGTCGATCTGGACACGCGAGATGATCGTCCATCCTTCCGACCTGGAGGTGGGCAATTTCGTCGTGCGCCTGGACATTCCCTGGATCGACACACCTTTTCCGCTGCAGGGCGTTCTGATCGATTCGGAAAGCACCAAGGAATGGTTCGAGGACCACTGCGAATGGGTGGTCATCGATTTCGAACGCAGCGATACCCCGCCACCGCGCCCGCGCGCGGCCCGACCGAGAGAATCGGACAAGACCGAAGAACCTTTCAGGCCTTCCACCGATCTCCGCCACCCGATCAACGCCTTGCGGGGCGACCGCATCGACAAGGACAGCGTGGGTGTGGCGCTTCGGGCCTACAACCTGCTCGACGGGCAGGCCCGGCAGCTGATTCGCGGCTTTGCCCAGAAGGGCACCGTCGAGGTCAAGACGGCCGAGCGGGTGGTCGCCGAGCTGGCGGGTTATCTTCAGCAGAATCTGGCGGCCATGGTCTGGCTGACGAGGATCAAGGAGCGCGACGACTACACGGCGCAGCACTCGATCAATTCCGCGATCCTGGCGCTGGGCCTGGCACATGCGCTCGAGTGGCCGCCGGACCAGATCGAACGCGCGGGCCTGGCCGCACTGCTGCACGATGTGGGCAACGTCGAAATCGACACCTCGATTCTCAACAAACCGGATCTCCTCAACGAAGAGGAATACCGGCACGTCAAGACGCATACGGTCAAGGGTTACGAGCTGCTGTCCAAGCGCGACGAAGTCGATGAAGTGGTTGCCCTGGCCGCGCTCGAGCACCATGAGCGCACCGACGGCAAGGGTTATCCATACGGCAAGCAGGCCGCCGACATCAATCCGGTTTCGAGGTTGATCTCCATCGTCGATGTCTACGACGCCGTGACCTCCCAGAGAAGCTATCGGCCGGCGCGGTCACACCACGATGCGCTGGGCGTTCTCTGGCGAGGCCGGTCGCACAAATTCGATCGCCACATGGTCGAGACCTTCATTCATTTTCTGGGCTGGGTCGCGCCCGGGACTCTGGTCCGCTTGTCCAATGGAGAACTGGCCATCGTCGAAGAAACCAATATCGTCCACGGTTTCTACCCCGTGGTGCGCATGCTCGTCCAGGGTGCCGCGGGTTATCGCCCCGGCGACCGCGTCGACCTGGCGGAGCTTCGTGACGACGAGGGCAATCCGCTCATCCATATCGAAGAAGTGCTTCCGGACGGTCTGCCAGGCATCAACGTCAAGGCGATGCTCGTTTCCGTGCTCGACTGAGGCGCGCCGGCACGGCTGGGCTTTCTGGACAACGGGCCGGCCGGGGAACTATAGTGATTGTTCGGTGGGGTCATATCGCTGAACCAAGGGGAATTTCCATGCCCGAGCACCAGAGCGGGTGGGCTTTCGAAAGCCGGATCGATCCGTCCGATCTGCAGCTCGGGCACTTCGTCACGCGCCTGGACATTCCCTGGTCCGAAACCCGGTTTCCGCTCCAGGGCGTCCTCGTCGACACTCCCAAGAAGAAGCGCTGGATGCAGGAGCATTGCGCCTGGGTCGTGATCTGCCAGGAACGCAGCGCCAACAAGTGGCTCCCATCGCGCAGAACGGCGGTCGCGCCAATGACCCAGAATTCCGCTCCATCACCCGCCCCGCGCATGGGGGGGTGGTTCTCCCTGGGCGGCGAAGTCAATCCCGAAACGCTCGGGAGGGCCCTGGAGATCTACGGTTCCCTGGATCGGAGGGTGCACGACCTGGCCGAGCAGTTCCGCGTGGGCAAGGGTATCGATGTCAGCTCGGCCCGGAGCGTGGTCTCCGAGCTGGCCGGCGTGCTCGAGCAGCACGCCGCCGCGCTGGTCTGGTTGACGCGCATCAAGGAGCGCGACGACTATACCGCCCAGCACTGCATCAATGCCTCCATTCTCTCTATCGGGCTGGCGCATGCGCTGGACTGGGACGAGCGAAAGATCGAGTACGCCGGTCTTGCGGGATTGCTCCACGACCTCGGCAAGCTGCGGATCGACTCCGCTATCCTCAACAAGCCGGGGCCGCTGACGGCGGAGGAGTACGAAATCATCAAGACCCACACCACGATCGGGCACGAACTGCTGGTGGAGGAGGGCGGCCTGCCCGACCCGGTCACGACGGCCGTGCTGCACCACCACGAGCGTCCGGACGGTCGCGGCTACCCGCACGGCCTGGCGCGTGGCGCCATTCCCCCGCTGGCCAGGCTGGTCGGGATCGTCGACGCGTATGACGCGATCACTTCGCAGCGGGTCTACGATCCGGCCCGTTCGCACCACGATGCGCTGGGCATTCTCTGGAAGCAGCGCAACCGGCAGTTCGACGGCCCCATGGTCGAGGCTTTCACCCAATACCTCGGCTGGGTGACGCCGGGGACGCTGGTGCGGCTGACCAGTGGCCAGCTCGCCCTGGTGCTGCAGGCGCGGGAGGGGCGCGGCCTGCTTCCCATGGTACGTTTGCTCGAACCCGGGAGAAGCGGCTACGAACTGGGCGGAAAGCTGGACCTGTCCAGCCAGCGCCCGGAGTCCGGCGATGCGCCGGTCAGGGTTGCCGAAGTGCTGCCCGACGGCAGCGAAGACGTGGACATGCGCCTGCTCTCGGAGATTTTCGACTAGGGCCGGGATTGGAACGAGCCGTCGGAATAGGGAATAATCGGCGGATTACACCAGAGGGAGTCCGGATGAGTCAGTTGGACCGGTTTCGACGGTTGCTGGGCATGCGCCAGCCCGACGATCGACGTCAGCGCCGCCGCTTGCATGCCCGTCGCGGCTTGCGGGTTCTGATCGTCGACGATTCCCGCACGATCGTCGCCGCGCTCAGCCACATGCTGGGCCAGAACGGTTACGAGACGAGCAGCGCAGAGGACGCCGAAAGCGCGCTGGAAGTGGTCAGCGACGACCCGCCCGACCTGATCTTCCTCGATATCGTGCTGCCCGGAATGAGCGGATTCACCGCGCTGCGCAAGCTGCGCCGCAATCCGGCGACCCAGTCCATTCCCGTGATCATGATCAGCGGCAATCCGCAGGCGGTCGAGGAGTTCTACCTCAAGAAGATCGGCGCTGACGGTTTCATGAAGAAGCCTTTCGGACGCTACGAGGTCTTTTCGCGCATCGAGCGGCTGGTCAGCGACGGCGAGTTGCCGGCAAGAGGGCAGCGCGAGAGTGAATCCGTCGACGACGACTGACTCGCGAGGCGCGTCTACGGGGATTGATCACTGTCAAGACGTTCCGCTTTCGGTGGTTTCACACTGGCATCTATACCACGAAGAACGGAGCTTTCCATGGAACGTCAAAAATTGCTGGACCGTCGCGATGAACTGCGCGAGCGTCTTGCCGCCATCCGCCGGGATGTGGGCGGTGGGCTCGATCGCGACCTCGAGGAACAGGCGCAGCAGCTGGAAAACCAGGAAACCCTGATGGAGATCGCGCGCGTTGCCGAGGCCGAGCTTGCCGACATCGAGCGCAAGCTCGCCGAGGGCGGGGAAGACGGCGATTCCTGACGCCGCCCGGTCGGGCGGCGCATGGAACGGCAAACGCCGGCAGCGAGGCCGGCAGTCCGACTTGCCCTACCAGAAGAACTGCGCGCGCAATTCCAGGATGTCGGGCTCGTCGACCAGCCCGGCACGGCGGCTTTCCGCCCGGACCCAGTTGGCCGCCAGTTTCCAGTTGGAGCGCCAGTAGTAGTTGACGCCAGCGGTCAGGGCGCGCATGTCGCCCCCGGCAATTCCGACATCGTTGAAGTCGGCGCGGTCGTAGCGCAGGCCGGCCTGCCACATGCCGCTTGCAGGCTGTTCAGGGCCGGGCGTGCGGATGACACCCGAGCGATAATTCCAGCTCTCGCCGGTGATGTTCCACATCGCCGACAGGTACCAGGCATCGCCGCTGAAGTCGTCCCTCGGGCCGTCTCGCTGCACCGTGGAGGTCAGGTATTCGCCCTGCATCTTGAATGGACCGCTGGCCCAGATGCCTTCCACGCCGTAGGTCTGCTGGTCGTCGGCGGCGTCGATCGTGCCCGTGTCGACGGGCCGCACGTCGGCCAGGTCGGCGTTGGGCCGCAGGCGCAGCCGGATCGAATCGCCCGGCAGGTCGGAGCTGACCGCCGACAGGCCGAGGTGCACGAAGCGGCCTTCTTCCATGATCGGCGCGAACGTGACGCGCGCAGCGCCACCGGAGCCGGCATCGCTGCCTGCGGTCAGTTCGCCGTCGAACAGGCTGGCCGTCACCGTCCAGTTGTCGCCGCCGAGCATGGCGCTGCCGCCGAGTCTGCGCGAAACCGCGAACGCGTTGGTCGCCATGGCCTTGGCGATGAAGTCGTTGTTCTTGGTGCTGGAGAGTTCCTCGAGGCTGTTGGGCTGCTTGAACTGACCCAGCGTGATCTTCGTGCCGGCGGCGCTGAAGGCGATGTTGTTGTCGAGGTATTTTTCGCCGGCCGTGTCGTAGCCGATCTCCCAGGAGAAACGGTCGCTTTCGCCGCTGAGGGTGAGCTCGGCGCGCCGGATGTCCTCGTCGTTGCTGTAGTCGATCCGATCATCGTCGAAGTGGTTGTAGTCGAACTGGACCAGGCCGCCGAAGCCGATGTCGAAGCCGGCCACCGAGTCGATCTCGATTTCGGCCCGGACGACCGTGGCGCCGGAGGCGGCCACCAATGCGGCAACGGCCAGGGAAGCGATTCGCTGCGTCTTGAACATTTTGAAGAACCTGTGACTAGGGGGTTACAAAAACGCGACGATGATATGACGTCAATATGTCAGCAATATTACAGCGGCGACGGCGGTCAGGCCATCGGCGTCTGCTACATTGGAGCCCTTGTTTTTCCGGAGAATGACCCATGGTGGCCGCCACCCTGATCGTCTATCTCGTGCTGCTGCTTGCCATCGGCGTTTGGGCCCAGAAACGGGTGGACGATACGGCCGATTTCCATCTCGCCGGGCGCCGCATGGGTCCCATCGTGGCTTCGCTGAGCGCGTCGGCCAGTTCCTCGTCGGCCTGGACCCTGCTCGGCGTCAGCGGGGCGGCCTATGCCTGGGGCCTGCAGGCGCTGTGGCTGATTCCGGCGATTTGGTCGGGGTTCTTCATCAACTGGGTGTTCATCGCGCCGCGGCTGCAACCGGCCAGTCACGACAACGGCGCGTTGACCCTCGTGGAATTTCTCGGGCACGGTGCCGATCCGGCCAACGAGCGGCGAATTCGCTCATTCGGCGCGGCCATCATCCTGTTCTGCTTCACTTTCTACGTGGCCTCGCAGTTCCAGGCGGCGGGGACGGCCATCAGCACCGCGCTGACGGTCGACACCACCGTGGCCATCCTCAGCGGCGCGGCCATCGTCATTGCCTACGTGTTTCTGGGCGGCTTCTGGGCGGCCAGCGTCACCGATGCCCTGCAGGGCCTGATGATGCTCTTCGTGGCGCTCGTCCTGCCCGTCGTGGCCCTGGTCGCCGCGGGCGGCCCGGGCGGACTGTATTCGGGCCTGCAGGCGCTTGGGGATCCCTCGCTCACCCGTCTGGTCGATCAGCCGGGTCTCGTGCTGTCGATGGTCTTCGTCGCCGGACTGTTCGGGATCGGGCTCGGCTATCCCGGCCAGCCCCACGTGGTCAACCGCTTCATGGCGCTGCGCTCGAAGTCGGAAATACGATTCGCGCGCTCGATCGCACTGGCCTGGGCGGCCGTGATCTACCTCGGCATGGTGGTCCTGGGCTGGGCCGGTCGGGTACTGATGCCCGAACTGGCCGACGGCGAATCGGTGCTGCTCGAGTTGGCGGTCGACCTGTTGCCGGCGATTCTCGGCGGGCTGGTGGCCGGCGGGGTGCTGGCCGCGATCATGTCCACCTCCGACAGCCAGCTGCTCGTCGCCGGTTCGGCGGTCAGCCACGATCTCCGCCGCGGCAGCGTCTCGCTTATGGCCGATCGCATCGTCATCATCCTGCTCGGGCTGGCGGCGGTGGCGCTGGCGCTTTGGTTCCCGGCTTCGATCTTTGATCGGGTGCTCTTCGCCTGGCAGGCGCTGGGCAATGCCTTCGGGCCGCTTCTGGTGGTCATGCTGTTCTCGGGCGGCGTTCGGCCCGGCTACCGGCTGGCGGCGATGTTGGTCGGTTTCGCGCTCACGGTGACGATCAGTTTCTTTCCCCAGGCCCCCGGCAACGCGGTCGAGCGCCTGCTGCCGCTGTTCGTTGCGCTGTTCATTGCGCTGGCGGGCAGGCAGCGAAAATGAGCGTGTGGCTGAACGGGACCCTGCTGCTGGTCTTCAGCATCCACCTGGTGGCCTTTGCCGCCCTGGGGCTTCGCCGGCGCCAGCTCTATTACCTGGCGCTGGTAATCACCTTTGCATTGCTGACCGCATCATTCGCCCTGCGGCTCTGGGAAGGCGGCCCCGTGGTAGCGGAGCGGGCGCTGCACGAGTGGCTGCGCTACGGCGCCTGGGCGGCGGCCGCGATTTCGGTCAGCTGGACGGTGCTTCGCGTGCGACGCCGGATTCAGGCCGGGCGGCAGAACTGCTCGTAGAGCGTACCCATGAGAGCACGGACTTCTTCGCTGGCCAGCGAGTAGTAGATCGCCTGCTGCTCGCGCCGGGTCCCGACCAGGCCGGCATTGCGCAGCACCGCCAGGTGCTGGGACAACGCGGACTGGCTCAGCGGCAGATGCTGGTTGAGCTCGCTGACCGACAGCTC
>JAZBPT010000094.1:0-2647 GCA_036351755.1 Wenzhouxiangella sp.
GCTCTACGAGCCCTTCGTCGGCAAGGGAATCGACCTCGTGGCGGGCATCGAGTCGCGCGGTTTCATTTTTGCCGTCGGTGTGGCCCGGGCCCTCGGCGCGGGCTTCATCCCGGTGCGTAAGCCCGGCAAGCTGCCGAGGTCGACCGTGCGGCGGGAATACGCGCTCGAATACGGCAACGACGCCGTGGAAATGCATGCCGATGCTGCCGGCGAGGGTCAGCGTGTGCTGGTGGTCGACGACGTGCTGGCCACCGGCGGCACGATGGCGGCGACCTGCGAGCTGTTCGCCGAGACCGGTGCCGACGTGGTGGGCGCGGCCGTGCTCATCGAACTCGGGTTTCTCGATGGTGCTCAGCGCGTGGCAGCGCCGCTGCATTCCGTGCTGCTTTACTGAACCCTTTCTCGCGCAGCGCGAGTCGACAAAAGAAAACGCCCCGGAGTCCGGGGCGTTTTCGGTTTCGGTCATGTGACCGTTCAGCTTACGGGGTGTCGAGCCACAGGGAGTAGCTGCCGCTACCGGAGTAGGACTCAACGCGCCAGTAGTAGTAGCCGGCGGAGCCGTTGTAGCTGATCTGCTCTTCGCTCGTAGCGCTGGTGGAGCTGGCAACGCGGCTCCATCCCCAGCCGCTCCAGCGATACAGTTCGAGGTCGAAGTCGGCGTTCGACGGGCCCGAAAGCCAGCCGTTGTGCGTTCCGGATCCGGCGTAGTAGTAGTCGCCGTTGGGCTGGATCTGGGATCCGCCGTTGGACAGCGAGCCGGTGTATTCGGTGCAGTTGGTGCACGGGGCACCACCGCCACCGCCACCGCCGCCGCCGCCGCCGCCGCCGCCGCCTTCATCGAAGCTGGCGACGAGACTCACGCCGGAGTAGCTGCTGTAGCCACGGAGCATGATGTAGTAGGTGCCTTCCTGCGGACTGGCGACATCGCAACTCTCGTCGTTGCCGTTGCGGTACGGACGGCAGTCGTAGGTCGACGTGGTCGGTTCAGCACCGAAGCGGACGTAGAGGTCGGCATCACCCGAACCGCCGCTCATGGCGATTTCGAGGTTGCTGGCGCCGGCCGGGACGTCGATGGTGAAGTCGGCTTCCGAGCCCTGGGCACCGGAGAGGTTGCTTTCCGGGACGCCGTTGGACAGCTCGGTGGCACCACCGCCACCGCCGCCGCCGCCGCCACCGCCGCCGCCGCCGTCAAACAGCGAGTAGGCGAGGAGGTTGGGCGAGCCCGAACCGATGCCGCTGAGCTTGTTGCTCGAACCACTCGAGTAGATCGCGCTTTCCACCTGGCTCGGCGAAGCGCTCGGGTTGTCGGCGAGGTACAGGGCGGCAATACCGGCCACGTGCGGCGAGGCCATGGAGGTGCCGCTGATGGTGTTGGTCGCCGAACTGCTGGTGTACCAGGCCGAAGTAATGCTCGAACCCGGCGCGAAGATGTCGACGCAGGTACCGTAGTTGGAGAAGCTCGAGCGCGAGTCGGAGCTGGTGGTCGAGCCGACCGTGATGGCGGCCGAAGAACGCGCCGGTGAACTGTAGCAGGCATCCTGGTTCTCGTTGCCCGCGGCGACCACGACTGTGACGCCGGCGCTGCGCATGTTGGCAACCGCATCATCGGTGGACTGCGAAGCGCCGCCGCCCAGGCTCATGTTGGCCACGGCCGGGAACTGCGCGTTTTGCGCCACCCAGTCCATGCCTGCGATGACGCCGGAGTTGGTGCCCGAGCCGTTGCAGCCGAGAACCCGCACGGCGTGGACCGTCGCACCCTTGGCAACACCGTAGGTGGAGCCGGCGACCGTGCCGGCGACGTGCGTGCCGTGACCGTTGCAGTCGGTCCAGCCGCGGCCGTCGTTGATCGCGGAGTAGCCGTTCCCCATGCGGCCACTGAACTCGTTGTGCGATCCGAGCACGCCGGTGTCGATGACGTAGGCGTGCACGTTGCTGGCGGTCGTGTTGTAGGTGTAGCTTCCGCTGAGCGGTCGATCACGCTGATCGACTCGATCCAGGCCCCAGGTTGCGTTGTTCTGGGTTGCGCTGATCGAGACGATGCCGTCCTCCTCGACGTATGCCACACGGTCGTCCTCGAGCATCCGGGCAACGGCCTTCGGGTTGGCTTCCATGACGAAAGCCGGAAGGGCGTGTGAGAAGGATGCCTTGACCTTGGCCCCGTGGGCCCGCGCCATGCTCTGAGCGGCGGATGCCACGGAGATTCCGCGAGCGTTGGCGGAGCCGAATGTCGTGACACCGTCCTTGAGGACGACGATGTACTGACCTTCGATGGGGTGTTGTGCCGTTCGGAGTTCGGCGGCGTGGACATTGGCGAGGAAAGTGGTGGCCACAATGAGCAGGCCAACCAGTTTGACTAACGATAGTCTTCGTAACATGTTGGGTTTTCTCCCATTTCGATCATTTGTGAGTCCCCTTGATCGCTTGACGGGCTCCGCTCCTCTCGGAGCCCGCTTTGGGGTATACACGATCGACGCCCGGCAAATCTACCTATATCTCGAATGCATTTACAATTTTGTGACGAAGTTCACGTAGAAAGTTGCGACTTCGTCACGATTTCTTCACGATTTTGTTCGTACTACGCGGCGCCTGCGGGTGACGTCATTGCTGCCAGCGGCTATCATCCCCGCTGATTTCAAAATGCGAGCCC
>JAZBPT010000095.1:0-2015 GCA_036351755.1 Wenzhouxiangella sp.
CGATACCCATCCCGGAATCTTCGAGAGGGGCAGCCTGATGGACCTCGGCGAAGACCTGGTCGACCCGCTGATGATCATCCACGGAATGCACGACGACATCGTGCCTTTCAAGACCACGTTGATGCTGACCGAGAAACTCATGCTGCTGGGCAAGGATTTCGACCTCGTGGCGATGCCCCGGGCGCCGCACTGGTGGGCGGGTACCGAACACTACGCGGTCTACACCTTCGGCAAGCTCGAGGATTTCTTCCGGCGTCACGTGCCGCCGGGGCCCATGCCGGCGAATGGCGAGTTCGTCGACGAGTGAGCGCCGCCAGGCGGCAATATGAGAACATCCGTACAAACCAGACGGGACAGATCACATGCAACTGGAACAAGCCCGAGACACCATCGAAAGGCTCTGGCGCGACGACATGGTCGATGCCCTTTCGGAGTTCATCCGCATTCCGGCCAAATCGCCGGACTTCGACGCGAGCTGGGAGAAGAACGGCTATATCGACGAGGCCGTCGAACACACGGTCAACTGGTGCCAGCGCCAGCCGATCGACGGCATGCAGATCGAAGTCGTCCGCCTGGAAGGGCGCACGCCAGTGGTCCTTATCGACATTCCGGGCAGGATCGACGACACGGTCTTCCTCTACGGGCATCTCGACAAGCAGCCGGAAGCCAGCGGCTGGGCCGACGGGATGGGCCCCTGGAAGCCGGTGGTTCGCGACGACAAGCTCTACGGCCGGGGAAGTGCCGACGACGGTTATGCGGTCTATTCCTCGATTGCCGCTATTCGCGCAGTCCAGGAGCAGGGCGAGCCGCATGCTCGCTGTGTCTTGCTCATCGAAACCTGCGAGGAGTCGGGCAGCTATGACCTGCCGGCCTACATCGAGCACCTGGCTGACCGCATCGGCTCGCCCTCGCTGGTGGTCTGTCTCGATTCCGGCGCCGGCAACTACGAGCAGATGTGGATTACGAGTTCGCTCAGAGGGATGGCGGCCGGCACGCTGCACGTCGACATCCTGACCGAGGGCGTGCATTCGGGCATGGCCTCGGGTATCGTGCCCTCCAGTTTTCGCATCGCCCGGCAGCTGATTTCCCGGCTCGAGGACGAGGCGACCGGGCGCATCCTGCCCGAGACACTCAACGTCGAAGTGCCCGAGCAGCGGCATCGACAGCTCGCCGCCGTGGCCGACAAGCTCGGAGAAGGCGTTCACGACTCACTGCCGTGGGTGGATGGAGCCCGTCCCGTAGGCGAGACGCCGCTGGAGCGCCTGCTCGCCCGCAACTGGGGTCCGGCCCTTGCCGTGACCGGGGCGGGCGGTCTGCCCGAACTCGGAGAGGCCGGCAACGTCCTTCGGCCGGGGACGTCGTTGAAGCTATCCATGCGCCTGCCGCCTACCCTGGATGCGGCTGCGGCCACCCGGAGCATGAAGGAGCTGCTCGAACGCGATCCTCCTTATGGTGCGAGGGTTCGTTTCGAACCCGAGCCTTCCGCCGACGGCTGGAACGCGCCCGAGTTCGCGCCCTGGCTGGAATCCGCCTGCCAGAAGGCTTCCGAGGCGTTCTTCGGCAAGCCGGCGATGTTCATGGGCGAGGGCGGTTCGATTCCCTTCATGGCCTTGTTGGGCGAGTCCTTTCCCGAAGCGCAGTTTCTCATCACCGGCGTGCTGGGGCCGAAGTCCAACGCGCACGGCCCGAACGAGTTCCTCCATCTGCCCTACGTCAGCAAACTCACCGCCGCGGTGGCCAGCATCCTGGCCGATCACGGCGCGCGCGAGCGCTGAGGCCGCCATGGATTACCGTGAACTGATCCGCGACGTTCCCGACTGGCCCGAGCCGGGCGTCGTCTTCAAGGACATCACCCCCTTGCTGGCCGATCCGAAGGGGCTGGCCTGGGCCGTGGACCGGCTCTACGAGCCCTTCGTCGGCAAGGGAATCGACCTCGTGGCGGGCATCGAGTCGCGCGGTTTCATTTTTGCCGTCGGTGTGGCCCGGGCCCTCGGCGCGGGCTTCATCCCGGTGCG
>JAZBPT010000096.1:0-2623 GCA_036351755.1 Wenzhouxiangella sp.
GAGCACGGCGAGGCCTTTCCCAACCATTTCCGCGTGACCGCCGACGCAGCGAACCTGATCGAGCGTTTCGGCGATGCGGATGAGTGGGACCAGTCCGCCCTGGAAGAGCGTGACGAGGAATACAGCCTGGCCGGTCGAATCGTCTCGCGCCGCATCATGGGCAAGGCGAGCTTCGTCCACATCCAGGACGGGTCGGGTGCGCGATTCCAGCTTTACCTGCGCCGCGACGACCTGCCCGATGGCGTCTACAAGGCCTTCAAGCAATGGGACATCGGCGATATCGTCGGCGTCACCGGCAAGCTCATGCGAACACGTACCGGTGAGCTGAGCCTGCAGGCTTCCGGCCTCGAGCTGCTGACCAAGTCCCTGCGGCCCCTTCCGGAGAAATGGCACGGCTTGACCGACCAGGAAACGCGGTATCGCCAGCGCTACGTGGACCTGATCGTCAACCCCGAGGTGCGGGAAACCTTCGTTCGGCGCTCGCTGATCATCCGGGGCATCCGGCACTACTTCGATGCGCAGGGCTTTCTCGAGGTGGAAACGCCCATGATGCATCACATTCCCGGTGGTGCGACTGCGCGGCCTTTCGTCACTCATCACAACGCGCTGGATCTGGATCTCTACCTGCGCGTCGCGCCGGAGCTGCATCTCAAGCGCCTGCTGGTCGGCGGCCTGGAGAAGGTCTACGAGATCAATCGCAACTTCCGCAACGAGGGCGTATCGACCCGGCACAATCCCGAGTTCACCATGCTCGAGTTCTACTGGGCGTACGCCGACTACAACGACCTCATCCGGCTCACCCAGGACCTGTTGCATCGCCTGGTTACCCAGCTGCCCGGCATGGCCGACGGATGCGTCGATTACCAGGGCGAGCAAATCGATTTCACCGGCGATTACGAGCGCGTGACCGTGGCCGATGCCGTGGTCGCCCACTACGACGAGCTGTCGGCCGAAGAGGTCAAGAACGCCGATCGCCTGCGCGAGGTGTGTCGGGCGCACGATATCCAGGTCGATGATGCCTGGGCGTGGGGCCGCCTGCTAATGGAGCTGTTCGAAGATGGTGTCGAGCACCGCCTCGTCCAGCCCACTTTCGTCACGCAGTATCCGATCGAGGTTTCGCCGTTGTCGCGCCGCAACGAGGACGATCCCGATTTCGCCGACCGGTTCGAGTTGATCGTCGCCGGCCGCGAAATCGCCAACGGCTTCTCGGAGCTCAACGATCCGGAAGATCAGGCGGAGCGCTTCCGGGCCCAGGTCGAAGCGCGCGACGCCGGCGATACCGAGGCGATGCATTTCGATCACGACTACATCCGGGCGCTGGAATACGGCATGCCGCCGGCGGCCGGGGAGGGCATCGGCATCGATCGTCTGGTGATGCTACTGACCGACTCGGCCTCGATCCGCGATGTGCTGCTGTTCCCGTACCTGCGGCCCGAAAGTGCCGAATGACGTCGGTCAATAGACGTCGATAAAGCGGTCTTCGAAAAGCAGTTCGCTGCCCGAAGCAGGGCCGAGTGACTGTACCGAGAGCTCCGGCTCTACGGCGTCGTTGCCCAGGTCGATTCGAATCTGACTGTCCACCGGCGCGGCATCGATCTCGATTTCGAAGTTGAACAAGGTAAACCAGTCGAGGCGATTGCCTTCTGTCGCGCGGAACGCCACGAATCCGTTGCCGATCGTCGTCACCCAGTCGTTGTTCGGGTTGTCGTCGATATCCCCGAAGTGGATATCCGTGATTTCTGCGCCCGGGGGCACCGCGATCTTGAACCCGTCCAGCGCTCGATCGAAATCGTAATTCTGCAAGGCGTAGTTGTAGCGATAGCGGCCCGGCTGCGTTTCGGTGACCTTGACCAGCAGGCGAAGGTGCCCTTGCGGCATGTTGTCGGGATAGTCGGCGGCGGGGGTTTCGGAGGGGATGACGATCACGTCGTGATCGGCCATTGGGTCGGTGGTGTTTTCCTCGACCCATTGCGAAATGACCGGCCCCTGGCTGAAAGTGCCCGGGTTCATGAACCAGCCGCTGCCCGAAGGTGTCGGGTCGATCGGTCTGAAGCCCATGCCGTTCCAGATGTTCGTGTCGTACTGGATGACGTACCAGGCGTCCATGAAGTACTGCGTGTCGGGCTGCTGGAACTCGTCCGGATCGATCAAGAGACGATTGAGCCATTGGCCGGAGAAGCCGCTCTGGCTGCCGGTGCACTCCGGATCGAAGAAAGAGCCGCAGTTCTCCCATCCCCCGATACTGGCTTCGATCTCGTCGCGCGGGCCCTGGTAGGTCGAAGTGTCGTTGTTGCCGGATGAATAGGTGTCTTCGCAGCCCGGCCAGAGGACATGGTTGTCGTTGCAATTGATGTCGCAGCCTTGGTTGACGGTGAAGAAAGCATGCTTCGCTCCGGAGGCGGCGAGCATCTCTATGCGTCCCTCGGCGATCTTGTAGATATTCCAGACCAGGTAAGGATGCTGGTCTTCGGGCGTGTAGGGGTAGCTCGCAAGCTGGGTGAAGTGCCCGATCCAGGGAATGTCGGCCTGGCTCTCGTTCTTGAGCGTTGCCGACGGTGCTGTCTTGATTCGGCCGGTGCGGGGTTGGACGCCCTGATAGGCGACATTGCTCATGCCGATCAGC
>JAZBPT010000097.1:0-4417 GCA_036351755.1 Wenzhouxiangella sp.
CCCGCAGCGCCTCGGCGTTCTCGGCGTCTTCCGGAACGCTCAGCGACGGCGGCAGGCGCCAGACCACCTCGTCGGTCGTCGGCTGGTCGTTGGGATTGGCGTTGATGTCGCTGGAATCCACGAGCTCGAAGCCCGCGGCCTCGGCGCGCTCGATCACGAAGGCCTGCTTGAGGTAGCCGGCGCTGCCGTCGGCCCAGTCATCGGGCATGTCGTCGCGCGCTTCGTGCTGGACCACGCCCAGGATGCCGCCGGGCTTGAGCGCGGCGTGGGCGTCGGCAAAGGCCTGGTCGAGGTAGTTGTCGATACCGGCGTTCTGGAAGGCGGCCATGTTGTGCAGCACGCGGATAAACAGCACCGCATCGGCCGTGCCCTCCACCTCGGCCGGCATGTCGCCGAACCAGAAGGTGCGCACGTCGGCGCAGTCGTTCTCACACCAGCCTTCGGCCTGCTGCGGGAATTCTTCGGGCCACTTGCGAATATTCTCCATGAACGCCTCGTCGGCGAACGGAAAATTCGGCCACATGTCGAGCGGATAGTTGGCCGCGATCAGCTCGCCTTCCGAGCCCAGGTAGGGCAGCAGGATGCGCGTGTACCAGCCGCCGCCGGGCAACCCCTCGACCACGGTCATGCCCGGCTCGATGCCGAAGAACTCGAGCGTCTCGCGCGGATGGCGCGCATCAAAGCGGGCCTGGATCTCGTCGGGCTGGGCGTCGAGCACCGACTGCAGCGGATCGGCGGAGAACCCCGCCATTTCGGTTTCCGCCTCCTCGGGGGCAGCCGCCTCCTCGGGGGCGGAGGCCTCGGCCATCGCCTGCTCCTCGCCGGCGGGTTCGGCCGGCTGCGGCTCGGGCGCGTCCTCCTCGCCGGCCCGGCAGGCGGCGAGCATCAGGATGATCGACAACAGAATGAATGTACGCATGGTGGACTCCTTGGTTGTCAGTCCGGTGGGTGATTATCACGCCGCCAGCGTCCTGCAGGCAAACGCGGGGGCGCGACCACTACGCGTAACTACCTAATACAAAAGCATTGACGAAGTCTGTCGGCAGCCGCACCTATACTGTGAACGATCAATCCACGGCAGGAGCGATCTCCAGATCGCCATGCCTCACCAACCATGGGAGCCCGATCATGAGCGACAAGGAATACGTGCCGCCGAAAATCTGGAAATGGGAAAAGGACGAAAACGGCGGGCAGTTCGCCAAGATCAACCGCCCCGAGGCCGGGCCGACCCACGAGAAGGCCCTGCCGGTAGGCAAGCACCCGCACCAGCTCTACTCGCTGGGCACGCCCAACGGCGTGAAGGCCTCGATCATGTTCGAGGAGTTGCTCGAGAAGGGCCATTCGGATGCCGAATACGACGCCTGGCTGATCCGCATCGGCGAGGGCGAGCAGTTCTCCTCCGGCTTCGTCGAGATCAACCCCAACTCCAAGATCCCGGCCATGGCCGACCACAGCATCGACCCGCCCAGGCGCGTGTTCGAATCCGGCTCGATCCTGCTCTACCTGGCCGAGAAGTTCGGCGAGTTCCTGCCCGAGGACGCCGACGGGCGCACCGAAACCCTCAACTGGCTATTCTGGCAGATGGGATCGGCACCCTTCCTCGGCGGCGGCTTCGGCCACTTCTACAACTACGCCCCGGTCAAGATCAAATACGCCATCGACCGCTTCACCATGGAGGTCAAGCGCCAGCTAGACGTCCTCGACCGCGAACTGGCCAACAAGGAATTCATCGCCGGCGACCACTACACCATCGCCGATATGGCCATCTGGCCCTGGTACGGCTGCCTGGCGCTCAACCGCGTCTACGAAGCGGCGGAGTTCCTGCAGACTCACGAGTACCAGAACGTCATGCGCTGGGCGAAGGCCATCGACGAGCGGCCGGCCGTCAAGCGCGGGCGAATGGTCAATTCAGTGTTCGGCGAGCCGAAGAACCAGCTGCGCGAGCGGCACGACCCGAGCGACTTCGAGCATCGCACCTGGGACAAAATCGGTGAGTAGTGACGGCAAGGGCATCCCGGGCCTGGTTGCCACTTTGGCAGCCGTGGCGCTGGGCCTGCTGTGGTTATCACCGCAGCAGATAAGCGCCGCAGAAGACGCGGCCGGCACCGAGCTCCCGCCAACGCCCGTTCAGACGCTGTTCAAACGCCTGCCCGTCGAACTCGACGGATGGACCGCCGAAGGCTCAGAAGGCGCGATCGCCCTGCAGATGTTCCCGTTTGCCGGCCGCGAAGACCTGGTGGCCCGCTTCAAGACTAATAGGGCCTCCCGCCCGTCTTGTGCCCCAACCGACGATGCTCCCCTGGAAACCATCGCGCAACACGCACGCCAGGCCCAGATCGTCATCATCAACGAAGCGCACCACCAACCCTTTCACCGTTACGTGATTCAGCAGCTGGGAGTCGAGCTTGCCGACGAGTTCTCCGTATTCGCGGCCGAGACCTTCGATCACCTCGCGCTGGAGACAAGAACCATCGGACAGATCACCGATGCGCTGGGCAGCTATTCCGATGAGCCGATCTTCGGCCGTGAACTCCGTGCGCTCGAGAATGCGGGCTACCGCTTCGTCGCCTACGAGATTCGTGAGCACCAACTACCGGCCGAGGACGCCGCCAGAGTCGATCGAGTGATCGCCCGAGAGGAAGCACAGGCCGAGAACCTGATTGCCGAAGTCCTGCGCGAGCACCCCGCGCAGCGCATCCTGGTGCACGTAGGCTATTCCCACGCGCTGGAGAAGTCGGTTCACAACTTCGGCCAGGAAATCGAGTGGTTCGCCGCACGCCTGAAGCGAAAGACCGGAATCGACCCACTGACGATCTCACAGACCCATTGCGTCGCGGAAGACAGCACGGCCGAAAACGCCTTGGATGGCCTCCGCATAGTCGATGGGGAAGCCGCACTGCAGCGGCCCGGAGCCGTCGATATCGTCCTCGCCCATCCGACCTTGCGCTTCGAACGCAATCGGCCGGCATGGCGCTACGCAATCGGTGACATGCCCGTCGAAGTACCCGAATCGCTCCAGAGTGCTGAAGAGCGCGTGATCATTGAAGCCCGCAAGCCCGAGCAGGACCTTTCAGAAGTGCCAGTTGATCGACTTTTGCTATACCCTGGAGAAGCCGCGCCCCTGATGCTACCAGCCGGCGAGTGGCAAATGACGGCATGGACAGAACAGGGCAAACTGAATCAAGCGGTCCATGTAGTCTTCCAACCCTGAGAACAAGAACTCCCTTTTCAACCAACCGCTGGCGGATTCACAACCCCCGCTCGAACCGAGTTGACTGCAATGCCCCGCCCTAGCTACAGCACATAGGCGAAGTAGTCGGTCACGCCCGGGTCGTGGCCGAGTTGCAAAAGCAGGGTGGTCACCTGCCCCCGATGGTGGGTCTGATGATTGAACAGGTGGGCAACCGCCACCCAGACGGGATGCTCGCGCACCTGGCCGCTTGAATTGCTGTAGCGCATGGTCTGCGCTAGCAAGGCATCGCTCAGCTCCTCCACCCAGGCCGTAATCACCCGGTCCGTGGCCTGGCGCTCAAGAGACAAGTCGTCGAAGTCGGCACAGACTTCCTGCGACAGCGAGTAAAACTCGTGGACCAGATCCGCGTCGGCCAGCGAGTTCATGTCGGGAAACGCTTTCGCAAACCGGCCAAGCCAGATCCTGTCGGCCAGCAGGATGTGATTCAGGGTGCCGTGGATCGATCCGAAGAACGCGCCCATATCCCGCCTGCGCTCGTCCTCTCCCAGTTCCGCCACCTTTCCGTACAAAACCCGATTGAACTCTTGGTTGTACCTGGCGAAACCACGCATTTGCTCTTGGTGTGCGCCCATCGAGTCTCCTTTGGACACGGTCATTGTCTGGCCAACGGCCTTGCCAGGAGCATTCTGGCGTTCGTATTAGCCACCGCAGCGGTTAGTCGAGTCGGTGCTGAATGCATTGTTATGTTCATTTTCCCGGAGCATTTCAACCAAGCCATCTAGTTTTGAGATAGCATAGCTCCTCATCCGCGGGTCCCTGGGACGATGATTGATCCAAGCACGAAGATCCATCTCCGCGATAGTCGCGGTGGTGTAGATGTCCCGCAACGGTAGCGAGGAATCGGCGCTGCCGTGTTTGGCAAGGCAGCCCCTTAGACTTTCCGCGTGGGCAGAGAAGGTCTTAAGCATGTCGGAAAGCTCGGTGTAATCCGGGGCGGCCTGATCCACATCGGTTCTGAGGAGCCCCTCAGTCTCGTACACAAAATCCGTGAACTCAGCCAGTATCGAAGAGCAATCTAAGCCTTCGTTCAGGGGCCGAGCCTCAGGGTTTGAACAAGAGAGATCCGCTGCATAAAGATTGGCTGAAAGACTGAGCAGGGTGAGTATCGCGAAGACCTTTGCCATGAAAATAACGTCTGAGCTAAGCGGCGCGGCGCTAGCCGCG
>JAZBPT010000098.1:0-2185 GCA_036351755.1 Wenzhouxiangella sp.
AAGCTGCGCCCTGATTGCAGCGTGAACTTCCTGGGCCTGATCCGGCGAAGCGGTCTGGCCGGTACCGATGGCCCAGACGGGTTCGTAGGCCACGACGGCCCGGGAAAAAGCCTGGATTCCGGCGGCCTCGATCACGGCGGCCAGTTGCCCTCCGACCACTTCAGCGGTGCGGCCGGCTTCACGCTCCTCGAGCGACTCGCCGACGCACAGGATCGGCTGCAGGCCGGCATCCTGGGCAGCCACGAATTTTCTCGCTACCAGCTCGCTGCTTTCGGCATGCAGGGCCCGGCGCTCGGAATGCCCGACCAGGACATGCGAGCAGTTCCAGTCGGCCAGCATTCCGCCCGACACCTCCCCGGTATAGGCGCCGCTGGCGTGGGCGCTCAGGTCCTGCGCACCCAGCATCACCGGCGTAGCGTCGGTCAGGGAGTCGACCAGGGGCAGGTAGGGAAACGGCGGCAGCACCATGACTTCGGCGGAGCGATTGGCGTCGAGGCGGGCCAGGATTCCGCCGATCAGGCTGCGAATCTCGGGCTTGCTGCCGTGCATTTTCCAGTTGCCGGCGATCAGCTTGGTGCGCATGGATCCACCATCCGGGGTCAATGAAGGACGCAGATTCTACTGCTTTCGGGCAAGGCGGATAAAGTGTTGCGGGCAATGTTGTGTCGAAAGCGCGGCCGCCCCCTGAATCAGGGGATCGAAATGCGGCTCAGCCTGCCGTCGATGAAAAGCAGTTCCCGAGCCTGCTGGCGAGGCCCGAAATCGTAGGTCCAGACACGGCGCTCGCCGGAATGCCGCGCCAGCCCCGAGTAGCCGTAGGCCGGCTCGGCGGGAACCTCGTAGCTGTAATCCGGGCGGCCGCAGCGGGCAAAGACCTCGGCGATCGTCTCTCCGGCCTTGCCCAGCTCGTATGGGCCGCATCGCCGCGAGCCGGGCTCGTATTCCACGCCGTAGCCGAGCTTGCGAACCCGCGAAAGCCGGCCGTTGACGAATTCCAGGCGACGCATGAACTGGCTGGGGCCGAAATTGATCGTCCAGACCTCGATGCGATCCAGCCCGAACGCCCTGCCCCGGCGGTCGACGGCGGCCGGACGATCGTAGGCTTCCTGCCAGAATGGTTGGGGGCATTTGCGAGCGACCTGCCAGATCGGATCACCGACCTTGACGATGCGTTGCCCGCACCACAGGCTGTCGCCGGCCCCGAAGGCGGGACCGGAGGCTAGCAAGAGAAGGGCTGACACCACCAGAGCGCGCATACGCTCAGATTAACCGCCCGCCATGAACGACGACTGAATTGCCTTCACGGTTCCTTATCGCCGGCCCGTTGATGATTCGGCGCAGTGCCACAATGATTCACGACAAAGACAATCTCAGGAGTACGACTAATGAAAACCCGTCTGATTGCAGCCCTTTGCGCAATGGCCCTGGCCCTGCCCCTGCAGGCCAGCGAGCGTTATGAAATCGACACCGGCGGTATGCACGCCTTCGTCCAGTTCAAGATTTCGCACCTGGGATTTTCCTGGCTCTACGGCCGCTTCAACGATTTCGAGGGTGAGTTCACCTTCGACCCGGAAAACCCGGCCAACTCCGCCGTGCAAGCGACCATCCAGACCGCCAGCGTGGACACCAACCACGAACGCCGCGACAAGCACCTGCGCAGCGATGACTTCCTGGACGTCGAAAATCATCCGGAAGCGACCTTCGTGTCGACCGATTTCGTGCCCCTGGGCGACGACCGCTACCGGCTCGAGGGCGAGTTCACGCTGCGCGGGGTCACGCGCGAAGTCGAGATCGACGTCACGCAGATCGGCGCCGGCGAGGACCCCTGGGGCGGCTTCCGCCGCGGTTTCCAGGGCCGCACCGAGCTGCCGCTGGAGGCCTTCGGAATCGACTACGACCTGGGCCCGGCCGCCGAGGAAGTCGAGATCATTCTCTCGATCGAGGGCGTGCGTCAGGACGAAGCCGAATAAGGATTCAGGTTTCAGGTTTCAGGAATCAGCAAGCCGCGCTCCCGCCGGACTGCTGTCCTGAAACCTGAACTCCTGAAACCCAATATCTATTCTTCCTGGCCGGCGACGGTCATCTCGCCGACCAGCAGGGAACCAGTTCGGATGTTGTGGCGGGGATCCACGTCGGTGCCCGCCGCGACCAGGCCCGTCAGCATGTCGCGCAGGTTGCCCGCGAC
>JAZBPT010000099.1:0-16029 GCA_036351755.1 Wenzhouxiangella sp.
GGCGACAACTTCTTCCTGAACCTGGAAGGGCTGCCCTGAAGGGACGGCGCCAGTTCACAGGCAACCACTCATCTCGTACTCAGCAGGTACTACCATGATTCATGCATTCCTCCTTCGATGTGCCCTGCTATCGGCGCTTTTCGCCCCGGCCGGCGCGCTGGCCGCATTCATCACGGTCAACACCCTGGACGACGAGGCCAATATGGACGGCGACTGTTCGCTGCGGGAAGCGGTCCAGTCGGCCAACCAGAACACGGCCATCGACAACTGCGCCGCCGGAGACAGCACTGGCACCGATTCCATCTTCATCGGCGTGACCGGCACGATCAATCTGGGTAATGCCATCCAGATCACCGAACGCGTCGATTTGTTCGGCGCGGGTCGCGACAGCCTGACCATCTCCGGCCAGGGCACGAGCTCGATCTTCATCATCAACGCGCCCGACGATACCCACGACGTCGAGATCAGACTCCTGACGCTGGCCGACGGCTCGGAGGCCGTCCCCGGTGCCGCCGTCTGGATCCAGCGAGGGGGCACCATCCGCCTTGAGCAACTTCGAGTCGCCGGCAATCAGACGAACGGAGACGCGCCCGGAGGGGCCATCGCCGTGCAGCTGCCGGTCGAATCCGAAGACGTCACCCGCCTCGAGGTGATTCGATCGCGCTTCGAAGACAACTCGGCAGCCGGTCGCGGTGGCGCCATCTACCTTGCGGGATTTCCCGGACATGAGCCGCTCGACAGCCTGCTGATCGAGGAATCCAGCTTCATCGGCAATTCCGCGGGGCTCAGCGGGGGTGTCGCCTACGCCGATGACGTACGCGCGATCGCGATCGATCGAAGCGTCTTCAGCGGCAACATCGCGGAAGGCACTTCGAACGGTGCCATCGCCGGCGGGGCACTCAGCCTCCGTTCCTCCGACCTCGTGCGGATCACCTCATCCACGTTCGACGACAATAATGCCGACAGCGGCGGCGGCGCCATATCCGCCACGTCCGACTCGGTACTGATCGTCGAGAACAGCACGTTTACCGGCAACTACTCGGGCTCGAACTTTGGCAACGCGGTGCACCTTCGGTTCGATACGACGGCCAGCGTATTCTTCAGCACCCTGGTCGAGAACGACTTGCCCGGACGCCCCACCGACAGCGTCTTTTCCATCGGCGAATCGAGCACACTCTCGCTCGGCCATAGCATCGTCTGGACGGAAGGCTCCCAGGCGGAGCCGGAATGCAAGTTGACGAGCACCGATTCGGTCTTCAACTCCCTCGGTTTCAACATTGACACCAGCGGCACGTGTACCGGCCATGCCGACGATCTCCCAATGACCGACCCGAACCTGTCGATGCTCGACGACTTCGGCGACGACACCAGTTGGGCGATGCTGGAGACGTTCCTTCCGCTAAGCGGCAGTCCCGCCATCGACGGGGGCAACACCGGTTCGTGCGCGGGCGCCTTCGGCGCAACGCTGGCGACAGACCAACGTGGTCAGACGCGCCCCATCGACGGCGATGCGTCGGGCCAGGCCCAGTGCGACATCGGTGCGGTCGAATTCCAGCCCGGCGACCAGCCCGTCATTTTCCAGGACCGGTTCGAGGGCACACCATGAAGCTGCCGGTTGAACCCCGATCCTTCCTGCTTTTTCTTGCCGTTTCCGCCGCGGTCATGCTGTCGATCGAGGGTCGTGCGGCGACGTTGACCGTCAACAGTCTCGCCGATGTCGAAGCCGACGACGGCGCGTGCACCTTGCGCGAGGCGATCATCTCGGCCAACAGCGGAACGGGCTCGGGATCTCAGCCCGGCGAATGCGCACCCGGGGAGTTCGAGCCGGTACTCGACCGCATCGAGTTCAGCGCCGGAACAACCGGCACCCTCATGCTCGGTTCGGCATTGCCGGCCCTACTGGACCCGGTCGAGATCATCGGCCCCGGCGCGGATCGGCTCACGCTGGACGGATCGGCCCTGACGGGCAATGCAAGCATCCTGCGTGTGCTTGCCAAGTCGCTGGTCGAAGGATTGACGTTGGCCAACAACATCTCTACCAGCGAAGGTGGCGCGATCGATGCAGACCAGTCGCTGACGATCCTGGATATCGTCTTCGAAGACAATCGGGCCACCACCGGCGGCGCCATCCACACTACGGACGATCTCACTGTCGAGCGAAGCGAATTCCGTCGCAACGTGGCGACGGACTTCCACGGCGGCGCCATAAGACTGGCCGACTCGGGGCGCACATTGATCGTGCGCGACAGCCTGTTCGAAAACAACGAAACGGCGCTCAATGCACGCTCAGGCGGCGCCATCCATGTGGGCGGCAGCGACCACGTGACCGAAATCAGCGGCTCGACCTTCGTCGGTAACGCCGCGCTGGGAGAAGACCGCGACGGGGGTGCACTCCGGGTCGAAGGCCAGAGTCTGACGATCGTCAACTCGACCTTCAGCGACAACACCGCCGCAGACCAGGGCGGCGCCATCTGGGCGGCCGCTGCCACCAATCGGCTGATCAATGTCACCGCCACCGCCAATCGTGCCGACCGCGACAGTGACGGAAACGGCGACGGCGGCGGACTGTTCGGACTCAACGACGTAGTCGTCATCAACAGCCTGCTGGCCGGCAACTTCGATTCCGGCCTGGAGGCGCCCGATTGCTCGGGCACGCTGATCGACAGCCGCTACAACCTCGTCGGCAACGGCAATGGCTGCTCTGGCGTTTCCGACGGCGTCGACGGCAACCAGGTGGGCACCTTCTCGATGCCCATCGACCCGATGCTCGAAGCCCTGGCCGACAACGGCGGCGAGACGCCGACGCACGCGCTGCTGGCCGCCAGCCCGGCCATCGACGCCGGCGACCCCGCCGGCTGCGAAGACGCCCTGGGCGACCCGCTCACCGTCGACCAGCGCGGTCGTTCCCGGCCGCGCGATGGCGACGGCGACGGCAGTGCCGTTTGCGACATCGGTGCCTTCGAATTGGCTGGCGACCGCATCTTCATGGACCGATTCGAAGACTGAGGAGAAGAGCGATTATGCACCTACGCGAGATCATTCTCCCCGCCGGCCTACTCATGGCTCTTGCGAGCGGCGCCAACGCAGCCAGCATCCTGGTCAACACCGCCGACGACGAACTCAACAGCGACGGCGACTGCTCGCTGCGAGAGGCCATCCACACCGCCAACACCGGCCTTGTTATCGACAACTGCAATCAGGGAAGCGCGGGGGCGGACACGATTACGGTGCTGGTGGACGGCCTGATCCCCCTGCTCAGCCAGCTCGACGTTACCGAAGCCGTGACGATCCAGGGCCTGGGCGGGGATACCACCATTGTCTCGGGCAGTTTGGTCACCCGCGTGATGAGAATCGACGCACCCGGCCAGGACGTGGTGCTACGAGACCTCGCACTTGCCAACGGGTATACCGACGGTTTTCTCGGCGGCGCCGCACTCCTCGTCGAGTGCGGCGACACGGTTCGTCTCGAATCGCTTGGCGTGACGAACAATGAAGCCGCGGGAACCGGCGGCGGCGGAGGAATCCTGGTCAACCCCGATACCGACTGCAACACCCGTCTGGAGATCATCGATTCCAGGATCGACCAAAACCAGGCCGCAGGTCCGGGCGGCGCAATACAGATCGACAACGAACCGATCTCCGGCAACGAATCCACCCGCGTGGACTCCGTGTCGATCGAATCAACCCGGTTCCGGGGCAATTCCAGCGGCGCCTCCGGGGGCGCCATCTACGCCAACCAGGTGCCCATCCTCGCGATCGTCGACTCCCTCCTCGAGGAAAACCAGGCCACGCCGTCGGATTCGGGAACGTCGCGGGGCGGCGCGGTCCACGTGCGACAGGCCGGCGCGGTGATCGGGACGGTGCTGGCCCAGATTGAGCGAAGCAGCTTCGTGGCCAACTTCGCCGAACAAGGAGGCGCCATTGCCGTGGTCGCAGACGTGGCGGCCATCCTGCGCAACGCAACGCTGTTCGGCAACAACAGCGCGACCGCCGATGGCGGCTCGGCGATTCTTGTGACCGGCTCGGCTTCGATGGCCGTCTTTCACTCCACCCTGGTTAACAACGGCAGCGGAATCGCGTCGGACGTCGGAGTGCGGGCAAGGGACGGGGCGAGCGCTTTTTTCAATCACTCGATCATCGCGACCCAGTGGCCGACGTCCGCCTACTGCACCGCGACGATCGGCAGCACGATCCAATCATCGGGCTACAACATCGACTCCGGCAACAGCTGCGCGACACAAGCGACCGACCAGTCCGACACCTCACCGGGCCTGCGCGCCCCCAGCGGCTTCACCGAGCCCGGCGCCCCCTTCGAGCAATTCCTGCTGATCCCCGATTCCGGCAGCCCCGCCATCGACGGCGGGACGGCGGACGGATGTCCCGGCCCATTCGGCGGCAACACGACCGAAGACCAACGTGGCGAGACGCGCCCGGTGAGCGCACCCGCGCGAGGCACCGGGCCGCTTTGCGATATCGGCGCGATCGAGTTCCAGCCCAGCGACCAGCCGATCCTGTTCCAGGATCGATTCGAAGGCCCGTAAGGCCAGTTGATCGATTCACCCAGCCGGCTCTGCGCCCAGCTCTCGCTTGAGCCAGGCGCGGGCAAACTGCCAGTCGCGCTTGGCCGTGGCCGGCGAGATCTTCAGCGACTGCGCCGTCTCCTCGAAGGTGTAACCGCCGAAGACGTGACACTCCACGACACGGGCAGCCCGCGGGTCGTGGCGTGCGAGTGATTCGAGAGCGTCATCGAGGGCGATCAGCTGGTCCGCCTTTTCGCAGGAAAGCTCGACGCGACGATCCTCTTCGAGCTGGGAGACGGAGACCGCCCGTTCCTCGCCGCCGCGCTTGTCAGCATGGGCCTTCCGGGCATAGTCGATGATGATGCGGCGCAACACGGTCGCGGCCGTGGCAAAGAAGTGCTGGCGGTCCTGCCAGTGCTTCTGCTCGCTCTTAGCCAGCCGGAGATAGACCTCGTTGACCAGCATCGTGGCCGACAGGGTCGGCTGCGGCGCTTGTTTGCCCATCTGGTTGCGCGCGAGCAGCTTCAGGCGCTCGTGCACCAGCGGCATCAGGGCATCGAGCCCGCCGCCGTCGGCCGCGGGGCGGTTGAGCAGGTCGGTCAGGTCGCGCGCCGCGTCATTCATCGCCACGGCCCCGAAACGAGTCGAGATAATCGACGAGCTCCTCGTCGCCGCTGTCGTTCGCCGCCGCTACCAGCGAGCCATCGACGGGCTCGGCAGCCAGGCGGCGTTCGAAAGCGCGTCGCCACAGATGGGCGGGGTGGTCTTCCCCCAGGCGTCGGGCAAGCTCCACAAACCGCGCGAGCGCCTGACTCGCAGCTTCCCGCTCGCCCTGTGCGAGCCTTGCCCGCAGCACCCCAATAAGCGAGCGAACGCGATGGGGGTGCTCGTCGGCGAAGCCGCTGCTGGCCTCGAAGGCGCGGGCGAAAGCGGCCTCCGCCCCGGCATGGTCGCCGAGCTGTCGCTGCAGCGTGCCCTGGTTGAAGTAAAGGTGAGCCAGCATTTCGTGTCCCGGCGGAAGCGTCTTCTCTGCTATACGTGCTGCGGCTCGGAAATCGGCCAGGGCCGCCTGCGGACGGCCCCGCTCGAGGTTGAGCGCGCCGGAGGCGTTGCGCATGAAGCCCACGCGCGGATGATCGGGGCCGAAGTGGCGCTCGAGCAGGGTGAGCGAGCGCTCGACGCCCTCGGCGGCGCGCTCGAACCAGGGTTCGGGCGCGTCGGACGTCCGCGCCAGGTTGAAATACATGAACGCCAGGTTGCCCCAGGCCGTGGCGTGGTCGACGATCACTTCGTCGAGCGGCAGGGTCTGCTGCAGTTCGATCACCCGTTCCATCACCGCGGCCGCTTCCTCGAGCCGACCTTCCATTTCCAGGACGAGGGCGTGGGCGTCCAGGATCGAGGCCCGTTGCGCTGCCGGGAGGCCCGGCGCCATTTCCATGGCCGAAAGCGCGGCGTCCGCCGCCGTCCGGGCGGCTTCCGCGTCGCCCTGGGCCATGGCGATATTGGCCAACTGCTTCCACGCCGCGGCAGCGGCAGCGGGCTCGCCGGGGGCTTCGGCGACGGCGTCCACGGCGGCCTGCGCGGCCTCTCGGGCTCGCTCCTGCCGGGCCAGGTTCCAGTAGCTGGTCGACAGCACACCGAGCAGGCGGGCGCGCGTGACCGCCGGCAGTCGGGTATCGGTCTGCGTCAGGTCGGCCTGGGCGCGATCGAGAAGCTGCTCGACGCTGGGTGCGGCCGACTCGCTGGCCACCGGATCGGTCTGCTCGAACAGGTGCGCCCAGAATTCGGCCGTGGCCTCGGCCCGGTCGCGTTCCTGGGCAATGCGTTCGGCCTGGGCATTGATGCGTGCGTTGTTGACCGCGAGCACGACCGTCAGGGCCACGATGCCCGCCAGCGCGGTCGCCGCAGTGACCACGGGCCAGACGTTGCGACGGATGAACTTGCCCGCCTGGTAGACCAGGCTGGGCGCGCGGGCGGCGACCGGACGGTTGCCGAGCCAGCAGGCCAGGTCGTCGCCCAGGGCGGCGGCCGAGCCGTATCGCAGGCGGGGCTCGAGGCTCATGGCCTTTCGGCAGATATTGAACAGGTCGACCGGCATGGCGGCCGGCCGGGCGGGCTCGGGGGGCACGACCTCGTTCGACGCATCCTCGCCCGTCTCGACGTGATAGGCCTTCTTGCCCGCCAGCAACCGGTACAGCAGCGCGCCCAGTGAATACACGTCCGACAGGGTGCTCGGCGAGTCGCCGCGCAACTGCTCCGGGGAGGCGTAGTCCAGCGTGGCCGGCCGCTGCTCGCCGAAGCGCCGCGTCAGCTCCTCGTGGCCCGGCGAAAGCAGCCGGGAAATCCCGAAATCGACCAGTTGCACCCGACCATCCCGGCTGACCAGGACGTTGCCCGGCTTTAGATCGCTGTGGACCACCAGGTTCTGGTGGGCGTGCTGGACCGCTTCGCAGACCTGCCGGAACAGGCTCACCCGGCCCTTCAGGTCGAGGACGTGCGCATCGCAGTAGTCGGTGATCGGCACGGCGCCCTCGAGAAAGGGCATCACCAGGAACGGCCGGCCGTCGGGCGTCGTGCCGCTGTCGAGCATCGGGCAGATGCCGGGATGGTCGAGCCGGGCGAGAATCTCGCGTTCGCGGAGAAAACGCGCCATGGCCTGGTCGGTGACCAGCCCCCGCTGGATGACCTTGAGCGCGACTTCGCGACCGTCGTCGCGGATACGCGCCAGCCATACGGCGCCCATGCCGCCGCTGTCGATGCGCTGGACGATCTCGAAACGCCCGAAGCTCTGCCCCTCGAGATCCGGCGGCAGTTCGGGGGCTGATGCCCCGAGTTCGCTGCTGTCGGGCAACCAGCCGGTCGCCTCCCGGTCGGCCGCCAGCAACTCCCGGACTTCGCGCCGGATACCGGCGTCCGTGCAGTTATCCGCCAGCCAGGCTTCGCGCTTGTCGGGCGGCAGGTCCTGAGCCGCCGAATAGAACGACTTGACCTGCTGCCAACGGCTGTCGTGGTTCATGCATCCCTCGTGGCGCGCCCCCCGGCCGCGCCGCATGGCCTGTAACCATCATTGTCCCCGCCGGCCGTCCAAATGCAACACCATCACCATCGCGTCCTCGCGGCCCTCGTCGGCTGGGTAGTAGCCGGGGCGCCGGCCGATGGCGCGAAAACCGCTGCTGCGGTAGAGCGCCACCGCGGCCTCGTTGCTGGGGCGCACCTCCAGGAACAGCCGGTTGGCGGCGCCGACGCGGGCCTCGCCGACGACGTGCTCCAGCAGCAGTCGCGCCAGGCCGCCCCGACGCTGTTCGGGATGGATGCATAGATTGAGCAGATGCGCTTCGTCAAGGGCATGGGAGACGATGCCGTAGCCGGCAATCACGCCGTCGGCCTCGAGCACGTGGCAGCGATAACCCACGCGCAGGCAATCCTGGAAGATGCCGCGCGTCCATGGAAACGGGTACGACGCCGTCTCGATACGCGTGACGGCGTCCAGATCGCCGCGCGCCATGGCACGAACACCCACGCGCGGCGACAGAACCGCGGCCATCAGTCCGCCAGCTCCCCGGCCAGCATCCGCCACAGGCGACGACGCGCCTCGGCGCTGGTGGCCAATGCGGAAAGCTCCGGCGCAATCAGCACGCCCTGCTCAGCCGATCCGGGCGGCGGATCTCCGAAAGCGAGCACATGGACGACGCCGCGGGAATCCAGTTCGTCGACCGGCACACCCGCCGAATCGGAATGCGCCCACTGACCGAAACGACAGCGCGCCGAGCCGATGGTGGCCTGGATGTCGCCCAGCAAGACGTCGTGGCGACCGTCCCAGGGCGCATCCTGGACCAGCAGCCAATCGCCGGCGCCGGAAGCCATGCGCACGCGCGCGACGTCGGCTCCGCCGCCCCTGTCCGTTTGCGGACCGGCAGCCGTTTCGGCCGCGGGAGGCGTTGCGTCCAACGACGCCCCGCCGCGCTCGCGTCGAACCCACACGTCGATGCCCAGCGCCGCGAGGCGTTCGTGCGAGGCGGCCGAACGCATCACGAACGATCTCCTTCGCGTCGCCTGCGGATACGCTGGCGATTGCGACCGCGAACGGTCACCACCGGACCCGACAAGACATAGAGAATGCCCACGGTCAGCAACACGGCCGGAAGATCGATGGCCAGAAGCACGAGGAGCACGAGGAGCAGGAAGATCCAGGCAAACGGCACGCGGTCCCCGCGCGGCCCGGCCTTGAAACTGTAGTAGCGCACCCGCGAGACCATCAGCGTACCCAGCAGGATGGTAACCACCAGCAACGGCCAGGACATGAGCTCGGGATTGATCTGTCGGTCGTCGGAAAACCAGACGATGGCGACCAGCATGCCGGCTGCCGCCGGACTGGCCAGTCCCTGGAAATAGCGCTTGTCGGCGACCCCGGCCTGGGTATTGAAACGGGCCAGTCGGAGTGCGGCGCAGGCGGCGAAGAAGAAGGCGCCGAGCCAACCGGCCTTGGCGGCCACGGTGCCCGGGTCGCCGAGCGCATCGAGCGTCCAGGTGAACACCAGCACGGCCGGCGCGATGCCGAACGACACCATGTCGGAAAGCGAGTCGTACTGGACGCCGAACTCCGACTGCGTACCCGTCAGTCGCGCCACGCGGCCGTCGAGTCCGTCGAGCAGCCCGGCGATCATGATCGCGATGCAGGCCGAAACGGGCTCGCCGCCGATCGCCGAGACGATCGCGAAGAAGCCGGCCATCAAGGCGCCGGTGGTCAGCGCGTTGGGCAGCAGGAAGGCGCCGCGGGCGGGTGTCTGTTCGGATTGATCGTCGGCTGCCATGCCTCGGCTCGATCTGGTTTACGGGGCACAAGAATAGCATTCCACTTCGTACTTGCGTCTGAGCCGAGACTGCGGCAAAGTCGGATCGTGAGCCCCTTCTCGAGGAAAGCACTCATGAAAAAGACCATCGTCAGCACCCTGCTCGCGGCCCTGCTGACCGGGTTCCTGGCCCTGCCCGGGGCCGTGGCTCAGGAGCAGACCATCTACAAGTGGGTGGACGAAGAAGGGGTCGTCCACTACACCGCACGCCCGCCCGAGGGCATCGACTATGAGGAAGTCGGCATCGAGACCCGCGAACCGGTCGAATCGGCCACCGCCGGGGGAGAAATGGCGGATTCCGGCGAGACGGCCCCCGCTGAGGGCATACCGCCTGCGCAGCCCGAAATGGCCGCGGCCGAGCCGGACCCGGAAATGGTCGCCGAGCGCTGCGCCCAGGCCCGCCGCAATATCGAGAACCTCACCCAGCGCGCCAATGTCCTGATTCGCGGAGACGACGGCGAACAGCGGCAGATTTCCGACGAAGAGCGCCAGCGCATGCTGCAGGAAGCCCGCGACTTCATCGACGAGTGGTGCTGAGGACTGAGGACTGAGGACTGAGGACTGAGGACTGAGGACTGAGGACTGAGGTGGGAGGTCATATTTCCTCCTCCGACTTCTGACTTCCGACTTCCGACCTCCGTCCTCCGTCTTCCGCCCTCCGGTGCCAATCAGCGCGGCCGGCTGCTAAAATCCGCTGTTTACCCATTCAAGCGCCAACGGCTCGTCCAAATGAAAACCTCCCGCTTCCACCTCGTCACCCAGCGCGAAGTCCCGGCCGACGCCGAGATCGTCAGCCACCAGCTGATGCTCAGAGCCGGCATGATCCGCAAGCTCACCTCCGGCATCTACGACTGGACGCCGCTGGGACTGAAGGTTCTGCGGAAGGTCGAGCAGGTGGTGCGCGAGGAAATGGACGCCGCCGACGCGCTGGAAATGCTGATGCCGGCCATCCAGCCGGCCGAACTCTGGGAGGAGACCGGCCGCTGGGACGACTTCGGCCCGCTGCTGCTCAAGATCACCGACCGGGCCGGGCGCGAGTTCGCCTTCGGGCCGACCCACGAGGAAGTGATCACCGAGTTCGCCCGCGCCGAGCTTCGCTCCTACAAGCAACTGCCGATCTGCTTCTACCAGATACAGTCCAAGTTCCGCGACGAGATTCGGCCGCGCTTCGGCGTGATGCGCGCGCGCGAATTCCTGATGAAGGACGGCTACTCCTTCCACATCGATGACGAGAGTCTCGCCGAGTACTACCAGGTGATGTTCGACACCTATTCGCACATCTTCGAGCGCCTGGAGCTGAAGTTCAAACCAGTCAAGGCCGACTCGGGTGCCATCGGCGGCGCGGTCAGCCACGAGTTCCACGTGCTGGCCGAATCCGGCGAGGACGCCATCGCCCACGTACCGGGCGGCGATTACGCCGCCAATGTCGAACTCGCCGAGGCCGTCGCGGTGGGCGAACGCGCCGAGCCGAGCGAGGAGATGCGCCTGGTCGACACGCCCGACGCCAAGACGATTGCCGAACTGGTCGAGCAGTTCGACCTGCCCGTCGAGAAAACCGTCAAGACGCTGGTCGTCGAAGCCGGCGACGAGTGCGAGGCCGACTTCGTCGCCCTGCTGGTGCGCGGGGACCACGAACTCAACGACGTCAAGGCCGAGAAACACCCCTGGGTGGCCGCGCCGCTGCGCATGGCCACCGAAGCGGAGATTCGTGACGCCATCGGCGCCGGCCCGGGCAGCCTGGGCCCGGTCGAGCTGCCGATTCCCTGCGTGATCGACCGCCAGGTGGCCGTGATGAGCGATTTCGGCGCCGGCGCCAACGTCGACGACAAGCACTACTTTGGCATCAACTGGGGCCGCGACGTCGAACTGCCCGAGGTCGCCGACCTGCGCAAGGTCGTCGCCGGCGATCCCAGCCCCGAAGGCGACGGCACGCTCGAGATCATCCGCGGTATCGAGGTCGGCCACATCTTCCAGCTCGGCCGCAAGTATTCCGAATCGATGAACGCCGTGGTCATGGACGAAGGCGGCCGCGGCGTGCATCCCACGATGGGCTGCTACGGCATCGGCGTCTCGCGCATCGTCGCTGCCGCCATCGAGCAGAACCACGACGAATCGGGCATCATCTGGCCCGAACCGATGGCGCCGTTCAAGGTCGCCATCCTGCCGATCAACGGGCACAAGTCGCACCGCACGCGCGAGCAGGCCGAGAAGTTCTACGAGGAGCTCACCGCCGCCGGCGTGGAAGTGCTGATGGACGACCGCCCGCTGCGGCCGGGCGTGATGTTCGCCGACGCCGAGCTGATCGGCATCCCGCACCAACTCGTCATCGGCGACCGCGGCCTCGACAAGGGCATCGTCGAGTACCGTCGGCGCGGCGGGGACAATCGTGAGGTTGAAATCGACAAGACCATCGACTTCATCAAGTCGGAACTGTCCTGACAGAGTTCAACCGCGTCAGCCCGGCGGCGCAAGGCGCACCGCCGGGGCGCGATTTCAATCCGAGCGGACGACTCGCTCGTTCGCTAGCAGAATCGATTCCAGCGCCGCCAGGCGTTTTTCGAGATTGCGGTTGCGCTCGGCCAGTTCGCGTAAGGCGGCGCTTTCGGCTTCGAGCGCCGCAAAGCGCCGTGCCGACTCGCTTTCGAGTTCGGCGATTCGATTGCTGTAGCGTTCATTCAGCTCAATCAGCGCGGCTGTGTTCAAAACGGTGATCTCGCTGTACTTTATGCCGTGTAAACCGTCCTGCACGCTGACCGAGCTCGGAAACAGTTCCCGCACTTCCTGGGCGATCAGACCGGTCGAGCGCGTTTGCGAGGAGGCACCGACCTCCATCCGGTAGGAACTCGGACGCAGCTTGAGCAGGCGATCGAGAACGCCGGTCAAGGGTTCGACCGAATGCTTGGCGCGGGCGTCGGAAAGCGCGACGTAGGCGCCGTCCGATGCGTTGATCCGACTCATTAGCGTGTCGTTGTACCGAAAGCCAAGATTGTCCGAGGTGGCGATGTAGAAGCCCCAGTTGTTGGTGCTGGCGCCGCTGCGTTCGATCTGCAGGCCGATTTCGGCGTTGTTGGTACTGCGCTGCTTGATGTGCAGGTCGCGGGCGGGGCTGTTGGTGCCGATTCCGACGCCGCCGGAGGCCTTAATCAAGAACTGATCGTTGCCGGTTGACTCGAAACCGCTCGAGGTCGAATCACCCCAGACAAAGGCGCCATCATTATCGGCTCTAGCCGATTTCCCGGCAGCAAAGCTGAAGTCTCCATTCGCTCTGTTATTCCATCCCCCCGGGATGGTTGCATAACTTGCATTGGCGACGTTTTCAAAACCACCGGAAATCGTGGAGAATTCCCCAATTTCACCGAATGCGCCGGCGGAGTTATTTATGCCACCACCGACTGTCGAATAACTGCTGCCGACATGGTTGCCTGCGCCACCCGCAATAGTACTGAAAGACCCCCCAATTATGTTGGGCTCTTCCTCATGCAACACATCCCATTCGCCACCGCCACCGCTGATTGTTGCACCGACCGCTCCGTTGATAACGTAGTTGTGAGCCCAACCGCCAATGATATTGGCAGCGCCATAGAACCAGTCGGAGCCGGGGTCGGGCGCGAATGGTTCAATTCGCAGCGCCCGGTTGTGATCCACATGGAGTTCAAAGGCGACCTCGTCTGTGGTACCCACAAAGTCCGTACCCGGTGTGGTGCCGGCATTCCCGCCGATCCGCCAGAAACTTCTATCGGCATATTCGCCATCCAGCGCCAGTGCCTTAAGTGCCAGCGGCACAGCTGAGATTTGCTGGCGCGGGGTCAGCGTCTCGCCGTCGACCATGACTTCCAGAAAGGTCGGTTCGACGCCATACGATGCACCGAAATCCAGCTCGACCTGGAACAGGCCGTCGGCGACCGGCACCGCGGGCACGACGACTTCCGTACCGATCTGATTGCCATCCGTCAGGCTGTCGAACAGCCGGAACTCCATGTCAGGCGTGCCGGTGAACGGACCACTGACGCCCTGAAGCTGGCCCTGGTAAGTGATGGTGGTGTCGGGCTGGGCGGCGGCCGGCAGAGACGCCAGCGACAGTTTCAGAAACAGGAACAGGGCGCGCATGCTTTCTCTCCTCGAGGCGGGGGTGAATGATCTTCGTGGCACTACCGATGACTACGGCAAAGCCCGCCGGAGGAGGACACGTTTGCAGGAAGCGCTCAGTCGGGCCGGCCGTATCGCGCGCGGCGATCCCGGCAGAGCGTGAACGAAACGGCCCGCGTGGGCCTCAAAAACGACAATCCAGCGGGCGGGTGGGCCCGCTTGCACCGGCTCTCGCTCGATTGACGGGGCTAGCCGGACTCCTCCGTTTCGGCGCCGCCCCGCATCCACACGTCGCGCTGTGGGAAGGGGATTTCGATGCCGGCCTGGTTCAAGCCCTTGTAGATGGCCATGTAGAGCTCGTGGCTGACCAGGCCGCGCTGGGCCGGTTGCGACACCCAGCACAGCAGCTCGAAATCCAGGCTGGAGTCGCCGAAGCCGCGCATGCGGACCCTCGGCTTGGGATCCTGGCAGACGGTGTCGTGCTCGAACGCGATGTTCTCGAGCAGCTCGCAGACCTCGTCGACGTCGCTGCCGTAGGCCACGCCCACCTTGATGCGGATGCGGAAGCGTTCCCACTTGCCGCCCGACTCGTTGTAGATCTGGGAGTTGGCCATCATCGAGTTGGGCACGGTGATCTCCACGTCGTCGCGCGTGAGAATGCGCGTCGAGCGGATACCCACTTTCGTGATCTCGCCGCGTTCGCCCGTGTCCAGCACCACGTAGTCGCCCAGCTTGTAGGGGGCGTCGGCGATGATGAAAAACCCCGCGAAAAGGTTGGCCAGGGTGTCGCGGGCGGCAAAGCCCACTGCGATGCCGATCACGCCGGCCGAGGCCAGCCAGGCGGTCGGGTCGATGTTCCAGACGAGCAGGAGCGCATAGGCGCCGGCACCGATAACCAGCACCGTCATGATCAGGTCGAACAGCGGCAGGGTGCGCTCCTCGACGATCGCGAAGCGCTCGCGCAGCCGCCCGAGTATCTCCAGGCCGAGGTGCCCGGCCTTGAGCGCCGAAGTCATCAGGCGCAGGACCAGCAGCGTCAGGGCGATCCGGATCAGGATCTTCTCGGCCGTGTCGCCCAGCTGGAGCACCTGGATGGCCAGCACGATGGCGAGGTAGGAGACGATCAGGGCGGCGACGTTGGCGCCGATGCGCAGCAGGCGCTCATCGAGATCGCCACGAATCCGCGAGGTCAGCTTGTGGCCCCAGAACAGCACGAAACTCCGCCCAAGCAGGGCCAGCCCCACGCCCACCAGAGCAACGACCAGGGCCAGAACCGGCGGATACGCGGCAAGGAACTCCCAGGGGGTCTCGAGTTGCGTCGGCAGCCAGGCCGGCGCCTCTCCGTTGCCGATCGGATCGGCGAAAGGCAGGCCGATATCGGCCGCGCCCGCCCCCGGGGTCGGCCCACCCTCGGCGGAGGCCGCAGCAGCCTGCTCGGCGGATGCGCTCGCTCCACCGGCCGTCGAGTCGCTGGCGTTCTGGCTCTCCTGGCTGCTGGCGTCCTGCATCTTCGCTCCCTGTCTTGTCCGCAGTCCGCCGATCCGGACCACCCGTCTCCTCACCGGCATTCTATACCCTCGCCCGCCGCCCCCGTGGAGGCCGCCGACAGTGGTTCGGGTCCGAACAAAGCGTTGCGCCGCAGCCAAAGGCTCCGCTATAATTGACGGGATTTGCCTGGCCGACCCGGGCAAAGAACCAAAAAACACACGCTGGTCGACACATGCGTCGGGGTTGTCCCGGCCTTCGGGCCCGAGGATCGCCGCATGGGATCAGCGGAGGCTTAAACCCCGGACAATTCGCGTTCCGCCGAACTGACCCGAAGGAAAATTTCCTGGCGGGCGTCTTGTCCACGACAATGGAGTAGAAGACATGCCTGACGTCACCATGCGCCAGATGCTCGAAGCTGGCGTTCATTTCGGTCACCAGACCCGTTATTGGAACCCGAAGATGGAGCCCTTCATCTTCGGTGCTCGCGGCAAGATCCACATCATCAACCTCGAAGAGACCCTGCCGCTCCTCAAGGACGCCCTGAATTACATGGGCAAGCTCGCCGCCCGCCGCGGCAACATCATGTTCGTCGGCACCAAGCGCGCCGCCAGCACGGCCGTGGCCGAGGAAGCGCAGCGCTGCGGCATGCCGTATGTCTCGCACCGCTGGCTCGGCGGCATGCTGACCAACTTCCGCACCGTGCGCGGCTCGATCAACCGCCTCAAGGAACTCGAGGCGATGGAAACCGACGGCACCTTCGAGAAGCTGGTCAAGAAGGAAGTGCTCGAACTCACGCGCGAGCGTGATCGCCTCGAGCGCAGCCTGGGCGGCATCAAGAACATGAACGGCCTGCCCGACGCCATGTTCGTCATCGACGTCGGACACGAGGACATCGCCGTGGCCGAAGCCCGCAAGCTGGGCATTCCGGTCGTCGCCGTGGTCGACACCAACCACAACCCGGACAACATCGACTATGTGATCCCGGGCAACGACGACGCCATCCGCGCCATCCGTCTTTACACGCAGCTGGCCGCCGACGCCATCCTGGAAGGCCGCGCCTCGGTGCCGCAGCCCGGCGAGGGCGA
>JAZBPT010000100.1:0-2921 GCA_036351755.1 Wenzhouxiangella sp.
AAGCGATCGACGTAGCGGTCGGCCTTGCGCACGCCCATCGACCGCAGGGCGTTGCGTGCCATCGCCAGGCTCGACAGCCAGGTTTCGCGGATCACCTCGTCGACGCCCAGGGCCATCAACTCCATGGCGTGGTCGCGGTTGCGCGCCCGCGCCAGGATTCTGAGGTTGGGGAAATGCCGGCGCACCATCTGTGCGGTCTGAATCGAGCGCTCCGGATCCGAAATGGTCAGGATGAACAGGCTCGCCTTGTCCGCCCCGGCCGATCGCAGCACGTCGAGCCGGTTGGCGTCGCCGTAGAAGATCTTGTGGCCGAACTTGCGCACGAAGTCGACGTGCACCGGATTGTTGTCCAGGGCCGTGAAATGAATGCCCAGCATCGACAGGTTGCGCCCGACGATCTGCCCCACGCGGCCGAAGCCGGCGATGATCACGCGCGGCTCGCCGTGATCGTCGGGAATGCGATCGGGCTCGGGTTCGGCCTCCGGGCTGGCCAGCCAGGGCTGCAACAGCTTGTCGTTGACGACGTACATCAGCGGCGTGAGCGCCATCGATATGGTCACCGCCACGATCAGCGGGTCGACCAGCGCGGCGCTCATCACGCCCTCGTTGACGGCCACCGCAAACAGGATGAAGGCGAACTCGCCGGCCTGGGGCAACGCCATGGCCAGCGCCGCGGTGGACGCCCTGCTCAGTCCGGCGATTCGCCCGACCACCAGCAACGCGGCCACCTTGACCATCATGATCACGCTCACCAGGGCGAGGATCGACAGCGGCGAGGCCATCACGCGCCCGAAATCGATCGACATGCCCACGGCAATGAAGAACAGGCCCAGCAGCAGACCCTTGAACGGGTCGATGGCGGCTTCGATCTCGTGCCGGTACTCGGAGTCGGCCAGCAGCACGCCGGCCAGGAAGGCACCCAGGGCCATGCTCAACCCTGCAAAGTCGGCCAGGGCGGCGGTGCCGAGGACGACCAGCAGGGCCATGGCGACAAACACCTCGGGCACGCCGGTGGCCGCGATGGCCCGCAGCGTGGGGCGCAGCAGGAATCGACCGGCCAGGATCAGGCCGCCGATAAGGGCCGCGGCCTGCGCGATATCGACGGCGATCGACCAGTCCGATCCGGAGTCCAGTTCGCGCCCGGCGAACAGGGGAATGATCGCCAGCAGCGGAATGACGGCGATGTCCTGCATCAGGAGGATGCCGAATGCCTGGCGGCCGTGCGGCGCCCCGAGCTGCTTCTTCTCGGCCAGGATCTGCACGCCCATCGCCGTCGACGACAGCGACAGCACGACGGCGATGAGCAGGCCGATTCCCCAGCTGCCGGACCACCAGCCGGCCAGCGGCCACAGCAGCAGCGTCGTCAGCAGCATCTGCAGCGAGCCGATGAAGAACACCAAGCGCCTGAGCACCCACAGCCGCGAGGGCTTGAGCTCCAGGCCGATGAGGAACAGCAGCAGCACCACCCCGAGTTCGGAAAAGTGCAGGATGGTGTAGACGTCGTCGATCAGGCCCAGCACCCAGGGCCCGATCAGCACGCCGGCGGCCAGGAAGCCGAGCACGGCGCCCAGGCCGGCCCAGCGGGCCAGAGGCACCATGACCACCGCGGCGGCCAGGAAGATGATGACTTCGGCCAGCATGCTCATGCCGGCCGCCCCCGCCGTTTCGGTTTCGGATCAGTCGATAAAGCGCGCAAAGACATGCCGCCCATCATAGCGCGCACCCTCTCCGAGTCGCGCATCGATGCGCAGCAGCTGGTTGTACTTGGCGACGCGATCGGAACGGCACAGCGAACCGGTCTTGATCTGCCCGGCGTCCGTGGCCACGGCCAGGTCGGCGATGGTCACGTCCTCGGTCTCGCCGGAACGATGCGAGATGATGGTGCCGAAGCCGGCGTTGCGGGCCATGGCGATGGCGTCGAGCGTCTCCGAGAGCGTCCCGATCTGATTCGGCTTGATCAGGATCGCATTCCCGATGTGTTCATCGATGCCGCGCTGAAGAATGCTCGTATTGGTCACGAACAGGTCGTCGCCGACCAACTGCACCTTGCCGCCGATACTCTGGGTGAGCTCGGCCCAGCCGTCCCAGTCGTCCTCGCTCATGCCGTCCTCGATGGAGACCACCGGGTAGCGGTCGACGATACCGGCCAGGTATTCGGCGAAGCCCGCGCTGTCGAAGGCGCGGCCCTCGGCGTCGAGCACGTACTGGCCGTCGCAGTAGAACTCGCTGGAGGCCACGTCCAGCGCCAGGTAGATGTCCTTGCCCGGCTCGTAGCCGGCCTCGGTGATGGCGGTCATCAGCAATTCGAGCGCGGCTTCGTTCGACGACAGGTCCGGGGCGAAGCCGCCCTCGTCGCCGACGGCCGTGTTGAGGCCGCGCTGGCGCAGGATGCCCTTGAGGGCGTGGAACACTTCGGTGCCGGCCTGCAGTGCACTGGGAAAGTCGGGCAGGCCGATCGGCATGATCATGAATTCCTGGATGTCGACGCGGTTGTCGGCGTGCGCGCCGCCGTTGAGGATGTTCATCATCGGCACCGGCAGGCTCGCCTTCTGGCCGGACCCGGCGAGCAGGCACTCCCACAGCGATTGGTCCTGGGCAGCCGCCGCAGCGTGCGCCACGGCCAGCGAAACGCCCAGGGTGGCGTTGGCACCCAGGCGCGACTTGTTGTCGGTACCGTCGAGCTCGATCAGCTTTTTGTCGATGCCGGCCTGGTCGGTCGCGTCCATGCCCCTGACGGCCTCGGCGATCTCGCCGTTGACGTTGGCTACCGCCTTTCGCACGCCCTTTCCGCCGTAACGCTTGTCGCCGTCGCGCAGCTCCACGGCCTCGCGGGCACCGGTCGAGGCGCCCGACGGCACCGCCGCGCGACCGACGTGACCGCCTTCAACGGTGACTTCGGCCTCCAGCGTCGGATTGCCGCG
>JAZBPT010000101.1:0-33527 GCA_036351755.1 Wenzhouxiangella sp.
CAGGCCGACCGTCGGCTTGAGACCGACGATGCCGTTGGCGTTGGACGGGCACACGATCGAGCCGTTGGTCTCGGTGCCGATGGTCAGGGTGGCCAGGCTTGCCGCGGCGGCCGCGCCGGAACCCGAGCTCGAACCGCAGGGGTTGCGCTGCAGATCATGGGGATTGTTCACCTGCCCGCCGAGCCGGCTCCAACCACTCGACGAAGTGCTGGAATGAAAATTAGCCCACTCGCTCAGGTTGGTCTTGCCCAGAATGATCGCGCCGGCTTCGCGAAGACGCTCGACGATAAAGGCGTCTTTCGGCGGCACGACGCCTTCGAACCAGACGCTGCCGGCGGTCGTCGGCATGTCGGCAGTGTCGATGTTGTCCTTGATCAGCACCGGGATGCCGTGCAACGGGCCCCGCACCTTACCGTCCGCCCGCTCCCGATCGAGCTCGGCGGCTTGTTCGAGCGCGTGCTCATTGACGTGCCGAACCGAGTTCAATCCCGGCCCGTTGCGATCGATCGCCTCGATGCGGGCCAGGTAGGCCGCAGTGATATCCCGCGCCGTGAACGCACCCGACTCATACCCGGCCTGAATGGCCGCGACATCCATCTCCACCACATCGGGCAAATCCCGAGCGACGGCGGGCAGGGCAAGGATCATGAAAACGACGGTCAACAGCGGGCGCATGGTCAATCTCCGGAATTCCGTTCACGCATGATGCCATTAGCACGTGGGAAAAAATCAAAATCTTTGAAACGCAAAGACGCAAAGCGGCAAAGGACGCAAAGGAACAAAGACAAAAGCAAAAAGACTGGAACCACGGAAAGCACGGAATACACGGGAAGACCCTTTTTCAGAAATTGCTTTTCCCGTGGTCTTCCGTGTTTTCCGTGGTTCTTTGGTTTTAGGCCCTTCTTCGCGTCCTTTGCCGCTTTGCGTCTTTGCGTTTTAAAGATCTTGGGGATCGATGCCACCGAGCTTGCACAAAAAAGGGGCGCCGTTTCCTGGCGCCCCTCTTCCGTGCTTTCCATGTATTCCGTGGTTAAACGGTCTTACTGCGGACCCGGCTCGGCGAAGTTGGCGAACCATTTGCGGACTTCGTCGTACCAGTACAGCGAGTTGTTGGGCTTGAGTACCCAGTGGTTCTCGTCGGGGAAGTAGATCAGGCGCGATTCGATGTCCTTGCTCTGCAGGGTGCGGAACAGTTCGAAGGCCTGGCCGACGGGCACGCGCAGGTCCTGCTGGCCGTGGATGATCAGCGCCGGTGTGTCGAAGTCCTCGGCGTAGTAGTGCGGCGAGATTTCCTTGTAGATTTCCGGGTTTTCCCAGAAATTGCCGAAGCGCACGGCGTGCACCGCGAAGTCGGCGGCCATCTGCGAGTACATGTTGTAGACCGGCGCGTGGATCATCAGCGCGTTGAAGGGATGCGGCTTGCCGAGCAGAATCGACGACAGGTAGCCGCCGTAGCTGCCGCCGCCGGCGACCATTCGATCGCTGTCGATCCATTCCTTGTCGGCGAACCATTCCGCCGCGGCGATGGTGTCGTTGTACGGCGCGGTGATCCAGTCCGGGTTGATGTAGTCGACGAAGTCCTGGCCGAAGCCCGAGGAGCCGTGGAAGTTGTGCCAGGCGGTCACGTAACCCCAGGACGCGAAGGTCTGGGCGTTCCACCGGAAATGGAAGACGTCGTTGATCGAGCCGTGCGGCCCACCGTGGATGAGCAGGAACAGCGGGTATTCCTTGCTCTCGTCGAAGCCCGGGGGATAGTTGACCCACATCTGGATGTCGGCGCCGTCGTGACCGGTGTAGGTCACCGACTCGTAGCTGCCGGCATCGACCGAATCGAGCAGTTCGGCGTTGATGGTGCTCAGGCGCTCGGCCTCGCCGCTGTCGGCATCGATGCGAACCAGGCGCGGCGGATAGAGGAGGCTTTCGTTGGTGCCGACCAGGGTGCCGTTGGCGGCGACGGCCAGGTCGCCGTAGCTGGTGTCGGCGGTGATCGCGCGCGGCTCGCCGTCGGTGCCGATGAAGAACACGCGCACCGTGCCTTCATCCTGGATGCTGCCGAAGAAGCCGTTCGAGTCCGGCGCCCAGACCAGGCCGGAGGCCGAGCGATCCCAGTCTTCGGTGATGTTGCGCTGCTCGAGCGAGTCGAGATCGACGAGCACGATGTCCTGCGTGTCGCCGTAGAAGCCGGCGATGTCCTGCTGCAGGTAGGCCAGGGTGTCGCCGTCCGGGCTGAACATCGGCGTGCTGTCGCTGGCTTCGTTGTCGGCCGTCAGGTTGTCGGCCGACTCGGCGCCGATCTCGGCGAGAAAGACATCGTAGTCGGGATTCACGCCGTCGAGCTTGCGGTCGGCCACGAAGGCGATATGGGTCTCGTCGGGATGCACGTCATAGCTGCCGGCACCCGCACCCGATCGCGAAAGCTGGCGGCCGAGCGGCTGGGTGATCGCCTCGACATCGCCGCCGTCGGCCGGCATGCGGAAGACGTGGTTCTGGCGCTCTTCGTCGATCCAGTGATCCCAGGACGAATAAGGCAGGGCGTTCCACTGGTGGGCGGAGACCTTGGAGTCCTTTTCCTCCTTGAGCTTTTCCTGCATCTCTTCCCAGTCCATGTCGGGATAGACGCTGGAGACGAAGTAGATATGCTCGCCGACCCACTTCAGGCCGCCGACGCCGGTGGGCACGTCACTGAGCTTCTGCGCTTCGCCGGGGCCGTTCATGTTGATCAGGTAGATCTGACCGGCTTCGTCGTCACCGCGCTTGGCGACGAAGGCCAGGCGGTCACCTTCCGGGGAGAACGCCGGGCTGGAGGCATCCTGGCCTTCCACGGTCAGCGGCCGCTCGACCGACCCGTCGGCGGCGAACAGCCACAGACGCGTCTCGCCGGTGTCTTCCTCGACGTCGTAGTCGGTCACCGGCGCGACTACCCAATCGCCGTCCGGCGAGATCGCCGGCGAGCCGATACGGTCGAGCTCCCACAGGACCTCGGCCGACAGCACCTTCTGCTCGTCGTTGCCGCTGTCGTCCTGGGCGAGTGCCAGGGTCGGGAGGAGGAGTAGCAGGGTCAATAACAATTTTCTCATTGTGAAGCGCTCTTTATGGCTTGTTGCTGATTGGGTTCACGCCAAGGCGCTAAGGCGCCAAGGTCGCGAAGGAAAATCAAGTGAACTTCTCGGATACTGTTTCTCAGATTGGCTCGCCGAATTTCGAGCGATGCTTTTCAAACCCTTATCTCTTTATTTCTTGGCGCCCTTCGCGCCTTAGCGCCTTGGCGTGAAACCGTACCACCCGCACCGCTCAACCGGAGTAAGGCTTGAGCGAATCCACTGCCATGGTGTATGCGGAGTCGGCGGTTTCGTTGGAGACTTCTTCGATGTTCAGGGTGCCTTCCATGTAGAACGCGTCCCAGATGTTGACCATCTCGATGGGTTCTTCGAGGCGGCCATAGATGATCTGGTTGGCCGGCGGCGGGGGCACGTGGATGCAGGCGCCGAAGTAGGGCACCAGGAAGAAGGTCCTGAGCTTGCCCTCGCCGTCGGTCTCGACCGGCACGACGAAGCCGGGAATGCGGATCTTCCGGCCGTCGAGCTCGCCGACGGTCTCCCAGGACTGGAATTCCTCGGCCGAGGCGTAGCCGGAATGATCGACGTTCTCCGAGGCCGCATCCCAGGCCATCTGCTCTTCTTCGGGCATCAGGTCCATCCATTCGACCTCGCGCACTTCTTCGGCGGCGACGATACCGGCCAAAAGCAGGCCGAAAGCGGCGGTCGCGAGGATCATCGCGTTCTTCATGGCACTCCCGTTCATTGATTCAATTTCACGCATATGCAGACAGCCCCGCCGGCGCGGGGTTCAAAGCCGGACCTGCATGCCGTCGGCCAGGGTGCGGCGGTAGGCCATGATGGCCGGAACCAGCGCCACCAGCAAACCGACGAGGAAGATGCCGCCGAGCACCGCCCACTGCCAGGGCTCGGGCCCGGTCACGCCCACCGCCAGGCCGAACACGTCGAGCAGCCAGGGGCCGAGCGCGACGATGGCGCCCAGGGCCATGGCGATGCCCAGGGCCAGTCCGCCGAGCACGATCAAGCCCGCCTCGAAGACCAGCAGCGCGGCGATCTGCCAGGCGCGCGCGCCGTTGGCGCGCAGGATGGCCATCTCGCGGCGGCGCTCGTTGAGCGTGGTGAGCAACACCGTGACCATGCCGAGCAGGCCGGTGATCACGACCAGGATCGCCACCGCCCGCAGCACCAGCTCGGCCACGCCGGTCAGCCGCCACAGCTGCTGCAGCGTGATGCCGGGCATCACCGCGGTGAGCGGTTCGGCCTCGTAGTCGTTGAGCGATCGCTGCAGTCCGAACACCGCGGCCGGCGCGGTCAGGCCGACCAGCACGGCGGAGATTTCTTCGGGCTCGTGTTCGTGGGCGTGCTCGCGCGCCTCGTCGGCGTCCAGCCCGCTACCCGGTCGATGCACGCCCGATTCCCAGCCGACGTGGATCACGCCGTAGGCGTTCATCGGGATGTAGAGGTTGCGGTCGACCGGCGTGCCGGTGGGCTCGAGCACGCCGCGAATGGTGAACGGGTGTTCCTCGTGCTCGTGCAGGCTGACGTTACCGCCGCCGTGGGCCAGGTGAATCTCGTCGCCCACCGCGTAGCCGAAACGCCGGGCGACCTGGTGGCCGACGACCACGTCGAACAGGTCGGTGAAGGTCTCCCCGGTGGCCAGCTCGAGGGGCTGGCGATCGGCATAGCGATAGTGCTCGATGAAGGCATCGGTCGTTCCGACGACGCGCTCGCCGCGATGGCTGTCGCCGATCAGCAACGGAATGGTCCACTCGACCATGCGCTGTTCTTCGATGTGCTCGAGAGTTTCGTGCGAGATATTGTTGCCCGGCGTGCCGATTCCGAAAACGGTGTTGAGCAGGAGCTGAACCGGGGCCGTGCGGGCGCCGACGATCAGGTCGGTGCCGGAGACCGATCGGTAGAAACCCTGGCGAACGTCGGTTCTGAGCTGCTCGACCATCACCAGCAGCGCGATCGAAAGCCCGATCGTGAACACCGTCAGCAGCACCGTGCTGCGACGGTTCAGCAGGGAGCGCCAGGCCAGGCGAAGCAGGGTCATGCCGTCTCCCCCGCCCGGTTGATTTCGGGCAGTTCGACGACGCGGTCGAAGCGCGCGCCCAGTTCCAGGTCATGGCTGACGAACAGCAGCGCGCTGCCGGCGGCTTCGACGCGTTCGAACAGGAGGTCGAGAAATCGGTCGCGGCGGTCGGCGTCCAGGGCCGAGGTCGGCTCGTCGGCGAGCACCAGTTCGGGCTGGCCGATCAGGGCGCGGGCCGCGGCCACACGCTGCTGCTGGCCGACGCTGAGCTTATCGGCGCGGCGCTGCCACAGCGACTCCTCGAGATCCATGGCCGCCAGCAACTGCCGGGCCACGGCTTCCACGTTACCGGCGCGCTGCGCACGCACGCGGGAGAAGCGGCAAGGCAGGGTCACGTTGGCGGTCACGTCGAGCCAGGGCAGCAGGTTGAACTGCTGGAAGATCACGCCGAGGTGGTCGGCGCGGAAGCGGTCCCGGCCACCGCGCGAGAGCGTGGCCAGGTCCGACCCGCACAGTTCGATGCGGCCGGCCTGCGGCACGACCAGCGCGCCGACGGCCGCCAGCAGGGTGGACTTGCCCGAGCCGCTGGGCCCGTGCAGGAAGACCTTCTCCCCGGCGGCCACGCTGAACGCATCGATATCGAGCACCGGCCGTTCCTCGCCGGGCCAGGCGAAGCGCAGGGAGTCGATGGCGAGTACCGCGTTCATGACGTCCTATTCTGCCGTACGGCGTTCCACGTTTGGTGAGGTCGGGGGTGGGGGCTGGCGGCAGGGCCGCGGCCGGGCGCAACCGGAGGGCTCGTGCGACTTGTCCTTCGGCGTGCGCCGAAGGATTCCCTGCGATGCTCGGGTCGCGCGGGACCCGGCTCAACTCGCTACGGGCCTGGCGGCCCTCCGCTCAGACATCGCCGGGTCTTGACCCGCGCGACCCTGCGCTTCTCGGCTGCGTCGAAGTCGCCCTCCGGTCGCCCCCGGCCGCTCTCCGCCAGCGTGCTGGACGCAGGATCACAGGCCCGTTTGCACCGGCCCGGGCCTTGTCGCACAATTGCCGGCCTGTCACGACTATAAAAAACCTCGGGGACTCGAGAACAATGAAAACCACTTCCATTCACGGCATGTGGTCGTCGCGCCTGGCCTTCATCCTGGCCGCCACCGGTTCGGCCGTCGGCCTCGGCAACATCTGGCGCTTTCCCTACATCACCTCCGAGAACGGCGGTGGTGCCTTCGTCCTGATCTACCTGCTGTGCATCCTGATCGTCGGCCTGCCGGTGATGTTTTCCGAAATCGTCATCGGGCGCCGCGGGCGCATGAGCCCGATCAACTCGCTCAAGGAACTGTCCGACGACGTCGGCGCCAGCCGCGCCTGGACCGGCATCGGCTGGATGGGCATCGTCGCCGGGTTCCTGGTGCTCTCCTTCTACTCGGTCGTGGCCGGCTGGACCCTGCATTACGGCTTCCTCTATCTCAAGCAGCTGTTCGGTGCGGCGCCGATCACCGATCCCGGGGCGACCTTCAACAGCCTGCTCGCCGCACCGGGCGAGCTGACCTTCTGGCACGCGATTTTCATGATGATGACGCTGGGCGTGGTCGCCTTCGGCGTCGAGCGCGGGCTCGAACGTGCCGTCAGCATTCTGATGCCGGTGCTGCTCGGCCTGCTGTTGATCCTGCTCGGCTTCGGTATGAGCACCGGCCACTTCACCGAGGCGGTCGGCTTCCTGTTCAAGCCGGACTGGTCACAGGTCTCCGGCGGTATGATCGTCACCGCCATGGGCCAGGCTTTCTTCACCCTGAGCCTGGGCATGTGCGCGATCATGACCTACGGCGCCTATCTGCCGGCGGGCGTGAGCATTCCGCGCGTGGGCATTACCGTGGCCGCGGCCGACACGGCCGTGGCGCTGATCGCCGGGCTGGCCATCTTCCCGATCGTGATCTCCTACGGCATCGACCCGGCCGGTGGCGGCGCGGGCCTGATCTTCACCTCACTGCCGCTGGCCTTCAACGAGATGCCCTTCGGCATTCTCTACGGCATGATGTTCTTCCTGCTGCTGTCGGTGGCCGCCTGGACCAGCTCGATCTCGCTGCTGGAGCCGGCCACCGCCTACCTGGTCGAGCGCACGAACCTGGGCCGCAAGGCCGCGGCCATGATCGTCGGCGCACTGGCCTGGCTGGCCGGCATGGCCTCGGTGTTCAGCTTCAACGTCTGGTCGCACGTCTCGATCGGCGGCCGCGACATCATGAGCGCCATCGAGCACGCCGCCAACAACATCATGATGCCGCTGGGCGGCATGCTCATCGCGGTGTTCGCCGGCTGGGTCCTGTCCAACCAGGTCACCCACGAGGAACTGGACAAGAAGATGCCCGACTGGGCCTTCAACGCCTGGCTGTGGCTGGTGCGCGTGGTGACGCCGGCGCTGATCCTGGTGGTGCTGGCGAGCCTGATGGGGTTGATCTGAGGACGGAAGGCTGAGGACTGAGGGCCGAGGTCGCGGGCTGAAGTCGCAAGTCAGAGGTCGGAGGTCAGGAAACCGTTGACGGCTTCGGCCAACAACGGCGTCAGATCGATCTCCGCCTCCGGCACATCGACGGAGTTCGTGCACACGATGCTCGCCAGGCCCGCTGATTTCAGGGTCTCCCGCGCGTGCTCGCCGAACAGGCCGTGGACGCCGACGGCCAGCGGAGGGCGGAAGCCGGCCCCGGTCAGGTGGCGGGCGGCTTCGGCCATCGTGGTTCCCGACGAGATGATGTCGTCCACCAGCACGGGCGTGTGCCCGGCCAGTCCATCGAGTTCCGGCAGCTGCAGGCTCACTTCGCGGTCGCCGTGACGCTTCTTGGTGAATACGCGCCAGGGCAGGCCGCGCAGGTCGGCAACGGCGCTAACCCATTGTTCGCTCTCGCCGTCTGGCCCGATCAGCACCGGGTCATCGACTTCCGATGCAATCCAGTCGGCCAGCGCCGGAGCCGCTTCGACGACGCGTGATTCCAGCGAGTAGATCTCGTCGAGGCTGGCGTAGCGGTGCAGATGGGGATCGACCGTCACCAGCCAGTCGAATCCGGCCGAAAGCCAGCGCGCGAACGATCGCGAAGTGATCGCTTCACCCGGATTGAATCGCATGTCCTGGCGCATATAGGGCAGGTAGGGGCAGACCAGTCCGACGCGCCGCGCGCCCAGCTCACGGGCCAGGTCGGCGGCGAACAGCAGGGTCGCGAGCTTGTCGTCGGGATGGTCGAGGCGGGCGACGAGCAGGACGTCGCGATCGGCCGGGTTGTCGTGCAGGCGGACATAGCTTTCACCGTCGGGGAAGCGCCGCCACTCCAGTCGACCGGTCGACAAGCCCGCGCTGCGCGCAATCGATTCCGCCAGGTCCTCGCTGCCCGGCAGCGGCAGGATCATCGCCCCCCTGGGCTCGCTCATGGTTTCTCTCCGATGACAACGATGCCGTTGGTCTCGGCGTATTCTCGGGCGTAGGCGAGCTCACCACGCGACTCGGCGTGAATGGTGTAGAGCACCTGGCCGCGTTCGACGCAGTCGCCGATGCGCGCGTGCATGTAGACACCGGCGGCCGGCGCGCCGGGTGCGCCCGCCAACTTGGCGACCTGGGCCAAGCGACGATTGTCGAATCGGGTCACCACGCCGCCGTGGGCCGAGGGCATGTCGTGGGTCTCGCTGGCCACCGGTGGATCTCGCAGCTCGCCCTGGGCCCGGCAAATGGCCTCGAAACGCGAGCGCGCCCGACCGCTGGCCAGGGTTTCTTCGGCCAACATGCCGCCTGTTCCCATTTTAGCCACGCCGGCCAGTTCCAGCAGGGCCCCGGCCAGGAGCACGGCCCGCTCGCGCAGGTCGGTGGGTTGCGTATCGGCATTGGCGAGTACGGCCAGGACATCGTGAGCCTCGAGCGCCGGGCCGATGCCTCGGCCGACGGGCTGCGTACCGTCGGTGACGAGCACGCGGACCTTCATGCCGAAACGCTCGCCGACCTGTTCGAATCTCGAGGCCAGGCGCTCGGCGTCGGCCTGGGAACGAACCTTGGCCGTTTCGCCCACCGGCACGTCCAGCACCAGGTGGGTCGACCCGGCGGCCACCTTCTTCGACAGCACCGAGGCGACCATCTGGCCCTCGGCGTCGATGTCCATCAGGCGTTCGACGCGGATGAGCGTGTCGTCGACCGGGCTCAGTCGCATGGCCCCGCCCCAGGCCATGCAGCCGCCCTGTTCCTCGACAACCCGGCGCAGGGTGGCGATGTCCAGGTCGACGCGGGTCATCGTTTCGACGGTGTCGGCCGTGCCGGCCGGCGAGGTGATCGCGCGCGAGGAGGTCTTGGGCATCCACAGGCCGTGCTCGGCGACGATGGAGACGACCAGCGGGGTCGTGCGGTTGCCGGGCAGGCCGCCCACGCAGTGCTTGTCGACAATGGTCTCGCGCGGCCATTCGAGCTTTTCGCCCACCGCCACCATGGCGGCGATCATGTCGGTCAGTTCATCGTCGTCGGGATCGCGGGCTGCCATGCTGCTCAGGAACATGGCCAGGTGGACGTCGGCATAGCGTCCGGCGGCGATGTCGTTGATGGCCGCGTGCATCTGTGCGCGGTCGAGCCGCTTGCCGTAGATGCGGCCGCGCACGGCGCTCAGGGACGCCACCGGTTGCGGGTGGCTGATGTGGACCAGGTCGCCTTCCTCGATGCCCAGGCGGTGCCAGGCGGATTCGGACAGACCCAGTTCGTGCAGGCCGAGCCATTCGGACTCGACCTGGTAGAGCGTTGCGATGATGCTTCGCCGCCCGTTCTTCAGGCGCACGCGGGCGTGGGCCGAGAAACCCTCCGAGCGGCACACCGGGCAGTCGCGGCGCGTGATCACGACCAGCTCGTCGTGCGTGTCCAGTCCGAGCCTGCGCGCGACGAGATTGTTGCCGTTGGGCTCGGGCGCTCGGGCGATCATCCCAGCACGTGCTCCGAGTCGTGGTCGGGCACCACGCAGTCCCAGCCCAGCTCTTCTTCGATGCGCAGCCGCAGCGTGTCCGAGGCATCCGGTTCGCCGTGGACGATGAAAGTGAGCTTGGGCGGACGCTCGAAGCCGGAAAGCCAGCGCATGATCTCGTCGGCGTCGGCGTGCGCCGAGAGCATGTCGAGATTCTCGACGCGGGCCTTCACGGGCCAGTACTGACCGTGGATCTTGACCGACTCCTCGCCGGCGACCATCTTTGCGCCGCGCGTGCCGCCGGCCTGGTAGCCGGCGAACAGGATGGTGTTGCGCGCGTCCGGCGCATAGACCTTGAGGTGGTGGATGACCCGGCCGCCGGTGGCCATGCCGCTGCCGGCGATGATGATCTTGGGGTGGGGGTCCCGGTCGAGGGCCTTGGAGCCTTCCACGTCGTGCACGAATTCCGGCAGGGAACAGGCCGCCTCGGCTTCGGCCACGCTCAGGCGGTGATCGTCGGGATGATCGGCGAAGACCTCGGTGGCGTTGATCGCCAGGGGACTGTCGAGAAACACGGGAATTTTCGGGATGGTGCCTGCGCGCATCAAGCGATTGAGGTGGTGCAGGATCAGCTGCGTGCGGCCCACCGCGAAGGCTGGGATGATCACGCTGCCGCCGCGGGCGACCGTGTCGTTGACGATCGAGGCAATCTCGGCTTCGGCATCCTCGTGGTTGCGTCGGCGGTTGCCGTAGGTGGACTCGACGAGGAGGTAATCCGCTTCGCGCACCGGCTCGGGTTCGGGCATGGTCGCGCTGTTGTAGTTGCCGAGATCACCGCTGAAGACAATACGGGTGCCGTGGACGTTGAGTTCGACGGTAGCGGCGCCGGGAATGTGGCCGGCATGCCGGAACAGCAGCTCGACGTGGTCGGTGCGGTAGGGCTCGTGGAAGCGCACCGTTCGGAAGCTCTTGAGGGATTCTTCCGCTTCGGCCTTGGTGTAGAGCGGCTTGGCCGGGTGGTGCTTGGTCCAGCCGTGGCGGTTGGCGTCCTCGGCGTCCTTTTCCTGGATGAACCCGCTATCAGGCAACAGGTAACGGCACAGGTCGCGGGTGGCCGGGGTGGCCAGGACCTTGCCCTTGAAACCTTCGCGACAGAGCACCGGAAGCCAGCCGGAGTGATCGATATGGGCATGGGTGAGGATGACGTGCTTGATCTGCGCGGGATCGATGGGGAGCGAGCGCCAGTTGCGCTGCCTGAGGTTCTTGTAGCCCTGGAACATGCCGCAGTCGACCAGGTAGTGCGAGCGCTTGCAGCGCAACAGGAATTTCGATCCCGTGACGGTGCCGGCAGCGCCCAGAAAGCGGATTGTCGTGTCAGCGGCTTTGGTCATCGTCGTCCCCTCCGGTGGACTCGCAGATGTCGGCAAATCGTTCGAGCAGCCCGGCCCCCGCCGGGGTTTCGGTCACATCGTCGAGGATAGCCTTGCTGTCGAAGCCTTCCCCGTCGAGCAACTCGCTTCTCGCCTCGACATAGCATCGCATGATCGCCGCGTCGAATTCGGGGTGAAACTGCACGCCCCAGCTGCGGCCGCCGAAGTGGATGGCATGGTTGGGATCGCCCTCCGTGCTACCCAGAACGCAGGCCGATGGCGGCGGCTCGAGAACGACTTCCAGATGCGTGACATTGACCGATGCAGAAGGCGCCAGCGGCCCGAGCAAGGGATCGTCCGGTGCATCGACCGTGAGTCGACGGGTACCCATGCGGCGACCCGCGGGGTTGCGGCCGACCCGCCCGCCGAGGCCGTGAGCGATGAGCTGGTGGCCGTAGCAGACGCCCAGCACGGGAAGGCGATCCTCGCGCACGACATCGGCCAACCAGGCGGCAGTGCGCTCGGACCAGTCGAGCCGGTGGGACACCATGGCCGGGGAGCCCGTCACGACCAGGCCGGCGAATTCGCCCATCGACGCCCGGTCGGGCAGGGATTCGCCGACGCTGACGTCGATCGTCAGGTAGTTGAAGCGCTTCGGCCCGATCGAGCGAATGAACCAAGCCTCGAAGTCACCGAAGCGGCGTCTCGCTTCGGCGAAGGCCGAACCGGTCTTGACGATCAGCAAACGGGGTGGCGCACTCAAGGTTCGAATCGGTCTCCGAAAACTTCCGCGCGCAGCGCGCGGGCGATGTCGGCATCGGTCACTTCGAGGATGAACAGGCCGCGGTTGTAGTCGGACACGAGAATGATGTTGTTGCCGAAGTAGGGAAAGACGTTCCAGGCGCCCTGAAAGTCGAGGTCACCACGGCCCGGAAAGGTATCGAAGTAGGCCACCTCGGTAAGATGGCCTGAACCGGCGTCGTCGATTCTCAGGATGCGCAGGCCGCGTTCGTAATTGGCCTGAAACACGTAGTCGCCGATCACGTATTGGTTGTGGTCGATCGAGAGTCCGTCGGCGATGTACTCTGCCGGCGGGGGTGCGGTTGCGAGCGATTCGAAATCGAATACCAGGGTGCGGGTGCCCTCCAGGTTGTCCCGATATTCGTCGAGTTCGTCGTCGACCAGGAAGTAACGCTGATCTTCCGTCAGCCAGCCCTGGTGCGTGTATTGCGATCCGGCGTAGGTGTGCCGTCCCACCTGGACCGGATCGGCCTTGTCGGTGACATCGACGATGGTGACGCTGTCCTCGTTGCTGGCTAGGCAGATCTCGCGGCCCCGGTATGCGGCATCGGGACCGTCATAGATCACGCATTGCACGTCGTGCGTGTAGCCGTCGCCGCCATAGCATCCGGCGTATTGCGGATTCTGCGGCTGACGGATGTCGACCATCAGCAGCCCGCCGGCGCATAGATTACTGCCGACGGCGTAGGCGTAGCCGCTCTGCTCGTTGATGGCGATGTTGTGCGCGCTTTCGAAGCCGGTGAAATGCGCATCGTGGTTGAATGTGACCGGCAGATCGGTGCCGGGATCGAGCAGTCGACGCAGGTCGAACACCTGCATACCCTGGCCCGTGACGTCATCGGCAACGATAAAGGCATGGTTCGCGTAGGTCTTGATGTCGGTCCAGACACTCGGCGATACACCCGCGGGTCGCGGGAGGTTTCCGATATAGACGGGGTTTTCGGGCTCGGTGATTTCGACGAAGGCCACGCCGTTGGAGCGGCCCATCAGCGCGAACATCCGACCGCTGTCGCGGTGGACCCACCCCCAGTTGTCGGCGCCGTTGGCACCACCGCCGATGTCCTGGAGCGGCAGCCAGCCGGCCAGGCGAACGGATCGGCAGCTGAATACGTCTGCCGAGCCGTCGACGCAGTCGGTCGGCCCGGAGAAGTCGTAGCTGATCTGCGACTGCCGGTGCATCTGGTGAGCCAGGCTCTCGAATTCGAGGTCGGGGTGCTGCTTCTCGAGCACCTGCGCCCGCTGGCTGGTGAAGCAGGGCCAAGCGACGAGCGGCAACAGGGTCGCGACGGCGAGAGCGATGAGCAAGTGCGGCTTGAGCGAATCGTGCATGGCGGGTTCGGATCTCCGGCGTGGATCTGGCCGCGGCCGGCGGAAGATGCGGGCCGGTTGGATCGACCATCATAACCGGATGAGGGCCAACGGGCAGAGGATGGGCCGTTATACTTGCAGGCTTGTCCGACGGAGTCGACCAAGACCGTGTATTTTCAGGATTTCATCCGCACCCTGGACCGCTACTGGGCCGATCAGGGCTGCGTGCTGACCGCGCCGCTGGACCTGGAAGTGGGTGCCGGCACCTTTCACCCGGCCACCTTTCTGCGCTCCATCGGCCCCGAACCGTGGAACGCCGCCTACCTGCAGCCCTGCCGCCGACCGACCGACGGGCGCTATGGCGAAAACCCGAATCGCTTGCAACACTACTACCAGTACCAGGTGGTCATGAAGCCCTCGCCGCTGGATTTCCAGGAACTCTACCTGGGTTCACTCGACGCGGTAGGCATCGACCCGAAGGTTCACGACATCCGCTTCGTCGAGGACAACTGGGAATCGCCCACGCTGGGTGCCTGGGGCCTGGGCTGGGAGGTCTGGCTCAACGGCATGGAGGTCACGCAGTTCACCTACTTCCAGCAGGCCGGCGGACTGGCCTGCAAGCCGGTGATGGGCGAGATCACCTACGGCCTGGAGCGCCTGGCGATGTACCTGCAGGGTGTCGACAGCGTCTATGACCTGGTCTGGACGGAAGGACCCTTCGGCAAGGTGACCTACGGCGACGTGTTCCACCAGAACGAAGTCGAGCAGTCGACCTACAATTTCGAGCAGGCCGACGTCGAGAGCCTGTTCGGCTGGTTCGACACCTGCTATCGCGAAGCGGTACGGCTGGTCGAAGCGGACCTGCCCCTTCCGGCCTACGACCAGGTCCTCAAGGCCTCGCATACCTTCAACCTGCTCGATGCTCGGCAGGCCATTTCCGTGACGGAGCGCCAGCGCTACATCCTGCGCGTGCGCGACATTTCCCGCCGCGTGGCCGAAGCCTACCTGGCGCGGCGCGAAGAGCTGGGTTTCCCCGGCCTGAAGGAAGCCAGCAGGGAGGATGCGGCATGAGCGAGCGCGCCGACCTGCTGATCGAAATCGGCTGCGAGGAGCTGCCGGCCGGCCAGTTGCACACCCAACTGGATCTGCTTGCACAGGGCCTGGGCTCGCGCCTGGCCGATGCCGGCCTTGTCGACGAGGGCGCCGACATCCTGCGCCTGGGCACGCCCCGGCGCCTGGCGGTGCGCATTCCCGCCGTCAAGTCCCGTCAGGCCGACCAGGTGCTCGAACGCAAGGGGCCGGCCGAAAACGTCGCCCTGGATGCCGACGGCAAGCCCACCAAGGCCGCCGAAGGATTCGCCCGCAGTGTGGGCAAGGCCTTCGATGAGCTCGAATGGCTGGAGACCGACCAGGGCCGTTGGCTGTTTACCCGGGTGGAGCAGCCCGGCAAGCCGCTTGCAGAACTGCTGCCGGAAATGTTCGACGCCACGATTCGCTCGATGGCCGGCGCGCGTTCGATGCGTTGGTCCGACCGCGAAGAGCGCTTCCTGCGTCCGGTTCGCTGGCTGCTCGTCCTGCACGGCGACACGCCGCTGGGGCTCGAGTATTTCGGCCTCGAAGCCGGCGCCCGGACTCGGGGGCATCGCATCCACGCTCCGGGCTGGCATCCGATTCCCGACGCCGGCGCTTACGAGTCCACGCTCGAGAAGGCCTGCGTGATCGTCGACCCGGCCCGGCGCCGTCGACAGATCATCGAGCAATCCAACCGCCTGGCCGGCGAGGCCGGACTGACGGCGGTGCTCGACGACGCTTTAGTCGATGAAGTGGCCGGACTGACCGAATGGCCGGTGGCGGTGATGGGGCGATTCGACGAGGATTTCCTCCAGGTGCCCGAAGAGGCGCTGATTTCCTCGCTCGAGCAGCACCAAAAGAGTTTCGCCCTGCGCGACGACGCCGGTCGCCTGGCGCCGCGTTTCATCGCGGTGGCCAACATCGAGAGTAGCGAGCCCGAGCTGATGACGGCCGGGTTCGAGCGCGTGATCCGTCCACGCCTCGCCGATGCCCGCTTCTTCTGGGACCAGGACCGGCGCAGCGCGCTGGCCGACAAGCGCGAGCGCCTCGACGCCATCCTGTTCCAGGAACGCCTGGGCAGCATCGGCGACAAGGTGCGCCGGCTCGAGCAATTGGTGGAGACCACCGCACCGGCGCTGGACGCAAGCATCGAGACCACCGCCCGGGCCGCCCTGCTGTGCAAGTGCGACCTGGTCACCGAGATGGTCGGCGAGTTCCCCGAATTGCAGGGGATCATGGGCCGCTACTACGCATTGGCCGACGGCGAGCCGAAGGCCGTGGCGGACGCCGTCGAGGGCCACTATCGCCCGCGGCACGCCGGCGACGTGCTCGCCGATGATCCCGCCGGCCGTGCGCTGGCGCTGGCCGACCGGCTCGACACGGTGCTGGGCGTCTTCGCCGCCGGGCAGAAGCCCAAGGGCGGCAAGGATCCTTTCGCGCTGCGCCGCGCCGCGCTCGGCATCGTGCGCCTGCTCGGCGATTCCGGCACGACCCTGACGCTGCGCAAGTCGCTCGAGGCGGCCGCCCGCGCGCTGCAGGATACGGTCGAGGTCGACGGAGAACTGCTCGACGAAGTGGAGCAGTTCGTGTTCGAACGACTGCGCTCCTGGGCGGCCGAGCAGGGCATGGAAACCAACACGGTGCACGCCGTGGCCGCCGGCGAGTCGGGATCGGTCGCGGATTTCCTGGCGCGGGCGCGGGCGGTGCAGCAGTTCGCCGATGATCCCGCCATGGCCTCGCTGGTAGCGGCCAACAAACGGGCGAGTAACCTGCTCAAGCAGGCCGGACTGGAGTCCGGTCAGCGCATCGACCGCGGACTGCTCGCCGAAGCCGCCGAATCGGCCCTGGCCGCGGCCATCGACGCCACCGAGGCGCGGCTGGACCAAGCCATGGAACGGGCCGATTATCCGGCGGCGCTGGCCGCGCTGGCGGAGCTGCGCGAGCCGGTGGACACCTTCTTCGACCAGGTGATGGTGATGTGCGACGACGAGGGTCTGAAGAACAACCGCCTGGCCCTGCTCGCCCATCTGCGATCGCTGTTCCTGCGCGTCGCCGACGTGGCCCGCCTGGGACGCTGATGGGTGGCCAGGCCGCACCGGTACTGATCGAGCGCTCCCTGCTGCTGGGCCGGGGGGACAAATCGCCGGATGCCGGCCGCATCGAGCGCGTCGTGTCCTTCCAGCGACGCGGCAACCGCGTCCTGCTGGTTGCGCCCAAGCCGACCAGCTGGCGACCGACGCGGCGCAGCGTCGACCACGACCTGGCCGTGCAGCAGCAGCTCCACCAACTCTTCTCCCGTGCGGGTGCGGAGCTCGACGGCGTCCTCTACCTGGGCACCGGCCTGTTCAGCCGCAAGGACCGGCAGAAAAACGAGTTCGAACAGACTGCGCGCCGATACGGCCGCAACGTCGGCGAAATGGTGCTTATCGGATCCGATCAGGCGCTTATCGAGGCAGCCGACCGCGTCGGCCTCCAGCTCCGCGTGATCGGCTCGACCCCGATCACCAACATCCCCACCTTCGAAGACTTCAAGACCGCCCTGGCCAACGCCTCCTGACGGCTTCGTTCTGGCTGTGCGGGTGGTACGGGTTCACGCCAAGGCGCCAAGACGCCAAGGTCGCTAAGAAGAACAAGAAAAGACAATAAGTTTCAGGACTGAACGCTCACGCTCGAGAGTTCGCCTCGGGTTCGAGGCGCCTCCCACGACCATTCTCTCCGTTTCATTGGCGAACTTCGCGCCTTGGCGCCTTGGCGTGAAACCCGTACCACCCGCAAAGCCCAGCAGTAGGATCAGATGTCGAGGTTGGAGACCTGCAGGGCGTTGTCTTCGATGAAGTTGCGGCGCGGTTCGACTTCGTTGCCCATCAGGGTCGAGAAGATCTCATCGGCGGCCACGGCGTCTTCGATGCTCACGCGCAGCAGGCGGCGGGTTTCCGGGTTGACCGTGGTGTCCCACAACTGCTCGGGGTTCATTTCACCCAGGCCCTTGAAGCGCTGGAAGCTGCGGCCCTTACGGGATTCGTCCATCAGCCAGTCGAAGGCCTCGGCAAATCGCGTGATCGGCTTGGCGTTGTTGCCGCGTTCCACGCGGGCACCTTCTTCGAACAGGTCGTGGACGGCTTCGCCCACTTTCGCGAGCTGGCGGTATTCCGGCGAGTTGAAGAAGGAGGTGTCGAGGACGGTGTCCTGGACCACGCCCTGGGCGTAGCGCGAGATCGCCACGCCGCCGCCGCCGAGCGGCTTGATCTTCCAGGTCACGCCCGCCGGCGTGGCCTGCTCGAGCCGCGCGGTGAAGGCTTCAGCCCATTCGTCGAAGTTAGACTCTTCGGAAAGTGGTTGGAAATCAACAAGTTGCTCGATCACATCGGCATCGTAGCGCAGCTTGAGGCGCTCGCCGACCATGCGTGCCTGCTGGAAGTTCTTGAGCAGCTCGCCCAGGGCGGCATCGTCGATCGCCGGCGCGTCGGCCGAGGGAAAGAGCCGGGCGCCGTCGAGCGCTCGATCGAGCAGGTAGCGGTTCATCTCCGCTTCGTCCTTGAGATACCACTCCTGCTTGCCCTGCTTGATCTTGTAGAGCGGCGGCTGCGCGATGTAGACATAGCCGCGTTCGATCAACTCCGGCATCTGCCGGTAGAAGAAGGTCAGCAGCAGCGTTCGGATATGCGAGCCGTCGACATCGGCGTCGGTCATGATGATGATGCGGTGGTAGCGCAGCTTCTCGATGTCGAACTCGTCCTTGCCGATGCCGGTGCCCAGGGCGGTGATCAGGGTGCCGACCTCGGCCGAGCCGAGCATCTTGTCGAACCGGGCCTTCTCGACGTTAAGGATCTTGCCTTTCAGCGGCAGGATGGCTTGGTACTTGCGGTTGCGGCCTTGCTTGGCCGAGCCGCCGGCGGAGTCGCCCTCGACGATGAACAGTTCGGACAGGGCGGGATCCTTTTCCTGGCAGTCGGCCAGCTTGCCCGGCAGGCCGGCGATATCGAGCACGCCTTTGCGCCGGGTCATGTCGCGCGCCTTGCGGGCGGCTTCGCGGGCCCGGGCGGCCTCGATCACCTTGCCGACGATCATTTTCGCGTCGTTGGGGTGCTCAAGCAGGAAATCGCGCAGGTTGCCGGCCAGGGCCGATTCCACCGCCGGCTTGACGTCGGAGGAGACCAGCTTGTCCTTGGTCTGCGAGGAGAACTTGGGATCGGGTACCTTGACCGAGAGCACGGCGGTCAGGCCCTCGCGGCAGTCGTCGCCGGTGGTCTGGATCTTGGCCTTCTTGGCCAGGCCCTCCTCGTCGATGTAGTGGTTGATGGTGCGCGTGAGCGCGGCGCGGAAACCGGCCAGGTGCGTGCCGCCGTCCTTCTGCGGAATGGTGTTGGTAAAGCAGAACACCGACTCCTGGAAAGCATCCGTCCACTGCAGGGCGGCTTCGACCGTGATGCCGTCGACTTCGGCCACGAAGTGCAGGGGCGTGGGGTGCAGCGCGCTTTTCTTCTCGCTCAGGTGCTGAACGAAGGAGCGGATACCGCCTTCGTACATGAAGCGGTCGTGCTTGCCGCTGCGTTCGTCGATGAGCTCGATCTGGATCCCGGAGTTCAGGAAGCTCAGCTCGCGCAGGCGTTTGGCCAGAATATCGTAGTGGAATTCGGTGTCGGAGAAGGTCTCGCCGCTGGGCGTGAAGCGGATTTCGGTGCCGCTGCGCTGACTCTCGCCGGTAGCCTTCAGGGGCTCGTCCGGCACGCCGTTGCTGTAGCTCTGGTACCAGCGCTCACCCTGGCGGTGGATGACCAGCTCCAGCTTCTCCGACAGGGCGTTGACCACCGACACGCCCACCCCGTGCAGGCCGCCGGAGACCTTGTAGGAGTTGTCGTCGAACTTCCCGCCGGCGTGCAGCACGGTCATGATGACCTCGGCGGCCGACCGGCCCTCTTCCTCGTGCATGTCCACGGGAATTCCGCGGCCGTTGTCGGAGACGCTGACCGAGCCGTCGCCGTGCAGGATCACCCGAATGACGTCGCAGTGGCCGGCAAGGGCCTCGTCGATCGAGTTGTCGACGACCTCGAAGACCATGTGGTGCAGGCCGGTGCCGTCATCGGTGTCCCCGATGTACATGCCCGGACGCTTGCGAACGGCATCCAGGCCCTTGAGGACCTTGATGCTGGTAGAGCCGTAATTGTCTTGCGCCATTTGGATGCGGTTTCCAGGAAGGTTTGCGCACGCCCAGCGAACAGCCGGGCTGCTCGCGGTACTCCATCGCGGGATTATATCACTGTGGCGAAACCCGGCCATGTTCCACGTGGAACATGGTTGCGGGGACCGGGGAATCGCTGGTCGCCGTGATCCAGCTCTGCACGGACTCGCGCCCGAGCCAATCCAGCAAAGCCGCCAGGTGGGGCGCATCCAGCTCGGACACGGGATCGTCGACCAACAGCAGGGGTGCCAGTGACTGCCCGTCGGCCAACAGGCGGTATTGCGCCAGCAGCAGAACGACCGCGATGAGCTTCTGCTGACCGCGCGACATCTCGGCGGCGGCGCGCCCCTCGCAGGCCAGAACCAGTTCGGCCCGGTGCGGACCGTGCCGGGTGAATCCGCGCTCGCGGTCTCGGCCGCGCTGCTCGCTCAGCAGGTCGGCCAACTCGTGATCGGCCGGATGCCCGCTCCGGTAGCGAAGGGACAGCGGGCCGGGCAGGCGAAAGCCCAGCTCTTCCTGGACCTGTGCGACGTGCGCCGACAGTCGGCCGACCAGCTCGTCGCGCGCCTGGCCGATCACTTCGGCGCCGCGAAGAAACTCGGGCTCCAGGGCGTCGAGAACGCGATCCGGCGCCTGTGCCTTCAGGGCCGCATTGCGCTGGCGCAGCAAGCGGGCGAAGCGTTGCCAGGCCACCAGGTAGGATTGTTCCACGTGGAACAATTGCCAATCGAGGAACTGGCGGCGACGCTCCGGACCGCCGTCGATCAGAGCGTGGCTGCCGGGCTCAATCAGAGTCAGGGGCAGCAGGGCGGCAAACTCGCTGATGCGCTGGCAGTCCCGGCCATCGATCCGACCGCGCCAGCCGTCGGCGTCGCGCTCGACCCCCAGTCGATTACCGGTGTCGCCGCGGCGGGCGACCACGGTCAGGGCCTTGGCGTCTTTCTGGATGACCCGGGCGGTCCGGGCCGATCGGAAGGAACGTCCTCTCGCCAGGAGGTAAATGGCTTCGAGGATGCTGGTCTTGCCGGCCCCGTTGGGGCCGCAGAACCAGTTCATGCCGGGTGCGGGTGACAACTCGAGCGGCTCGAGATTGCGCACCCCCCGGATCGACAGTCGATCCAGGCTCAAGTCGACCCGCTACAGCTTGAGCGGCATCACGACCTGGCGAACGGCTTCGCTGTCCGGGTCGGTGATCAGGCAGGAGCTGTTGGCGTCCTTGAGCGAAATCGAGACTTTCTCGCCCTCCATCGAGCCCAGCGCGTCCATCAGGTAATTCACGTTGAACCCGACCTTGAGCTTGTCGACGGTGTGCTCGGCCTCGATCTCCTCGGTGGCTTCTTCCTGCTGGGGGTTGTGCGCCACGATGCGCAAGGTATCGGGCAGCATCTCGAGGCGCACGCCGCGGTACTTTTCGTTGGAGAGAATCGCCGCGCGCTGCAGGGCGTGCGTGAACTCATCCCGGTCGACGCGCATCGGCTGCTCCGAGAGCAGGGGAATGACGGCTTCGTAGTCCGGGAAGCGGCCATCGATGAGCTTGGTGGTCATCACGATGCGCTCGCGATCGACCCGCAGGAAACCCTGGCCGAGCATGATCTTGAGCGGCTCGTCGATGTCCTCGAGGATCCGGTTCAGTTCCATGACGCCCTTGCGCGGGACGATCACGCTGCGCATCTCGCCCGGGATCTCGGCCTCGGTCTCGGCCAGCGCCAGGCGATGCCCGTCGGTGGCCACGGCCCGCAGCTGGTTGTCGCGGAATTCCAGCAAGAGGCCGTTGAGGTAATGACGCACGTCCTGCTGCGCCATGGCGAAGGAGGTCTTCTCCAGCAGCCAGCTCAGGCGGCCCTGGTTGACCTCGTAGGTCTGCAGGGTCTCGGCCTGGTCGCTCGAGGGAAACTCGCTGGCCGGCAGGGTGGCCAGGCTGAACCGGCTGCGCCCGGCGTGAACCGCCAGCTTGTCCTCGTTGAGCTGGACGTTGATCTGCACGCCTTCGGGCAGGGCCCGGCAGATATCGACCAGCTTGCGAGCCGGCACCGTGATCGAACCGGTCTGTGCGACTTCGGCCTGGGCGCGGGCAACCACCTCGACTTCCATGTCGGTACCCGTGATGCGCAGTCCCTCGTCGACGGCTTCGATCAGGAAATTGGCCAGAACCGGCAGCGTCTGCCGACGTTCGACCACGTTGACCACCTGGGAGATCGGCGCCAGCAGCGTCTCACGTGGAATCGAGAACTTCATGATTGCTCCTTCATGTCGAGGCAGTCGGATGACTGATTCTGTTTTTGTTTATAAAAGAAATGACCAGTAGCAGTAGGGCCTGTTGAAACTGTTGAAGAAACATTTTTCCCTTCATTTTCAATGACTTGATCTCTACAACTCGCCGGGACAACCGCCCGCGGATCCTGTTGGCCAACTGTGGATAACTCCCGTCGAAATTTTTGTCCACAGCTTCTTCAGGCACTCCCCACAACTTGTTTTCTCAGCTGGTCAGTTCCCGGGTCAGGCGAGCGTGATCCTCCCGCAGCCGCCCGTCGGATTCACATAAACTCTCGATTTTACGACAGGCGTGAAGGACTGTCGTGTGATCGCGGCCGCCAAAGGCGTTGCCGATCTCCGGCAGCGAGTGCTCGGTCAGTTCCTTGGCGAGGTACATGGCCATCTGCCGCGGCCGGGCGATCGAACGGCTCCGCCGGCGCGACAGCAGGTCGGCGACGCGAAGCTGGTAGAAATCCGACACCACCTTCTGGATGTTCTCGATGGTGATCAGCCGGTCGTGGACGGCGAGCACGTCGCGCAGGATTTCCTGCGTGTACTCGACGTCGATGGCCCGGCCCGAGAAGCGCGCATTGGCGATCAGGGAATTCAGCGCCCCTTCCAGGTCGCGTACGTTCGAGCGCATGCGCCGCGCGATCAGGAAGGTCACGTCGTCACTCAGTTCCAGTTCGCGTTCGGCCGCCTTCTTCTGCAGGATGGCCACCCGCGTCTCGAAGTCCGGCGGCTCGATCGACACCGTCAGCCCCCAGCCGAAACGCGAACGCAGCCTGGCCTCGATGCCGTCGACCTCCTTCGGGTAGCGGTCGCAGGTCAGGATGATCTGCTGGCGCGATTCGAGCAGGGCGTTGAAGGTGTGGAAGAACTCCTCCTGCGAACGGTCCTTGCCGGCGAAGAACTGGATGTCGTCGAGCAGCAGCGTGTCCACGGAGCGGTAGCGCCGTTTGAAGGCGTCGATGCTGTCGCGCCGCAGTGCCTGAATCATCTCGCTGACGAATTTCTCGGCGTGCAGGTACATGACCTGCGCGTCGGGGTTCGCCTCGGCGATGAAGCGGCCGGCCGCGTGCAGCAGGTGCGTCTTGCCCAGGCCGGTGGAACCGTAGAGCAGCAGCGGGTTGTAGGCCGTCCCGGGGCTGTTGGCCACCTGCTTGGCGGCGGCGAAGGCCAGCTCGTTGGACTTGCCGAGCACGAAATTCTCGAAACGGTAGCGCTCGTCCAGCCCCCAGGCGCCGCCGCGGCGCTGCTCCGGGGACTGCTCGACGCGAGGCTCGCTACTCCGGGAGCCGACCTCGATGGTCACCTTCTCCCGGTCGAAACCGTGATGCGCGAAGAAGTCGCGCATCATGTTCAAGTAGTGCTGGCGCACCTGGTCGCGGACCAGGTCGTTGGGGGCGGTCAGGCGTATCCGCTCACCGCCGTTGCCGTCGAGCTGCAGCGGACGAATCCAGGTATTGAGCTCCTCGAGCGGGATCTGGCGCTCCAGGCGCTCGAGGCATTGCTGCCACAATGCACTCACTGGATGGTTTTGCTGCTGCTCGGTCATAAGTCGCTCAGTCTAGTCGTGATGACGGGCAAATTCACCCTGCATGAGGCCGCCGCCGTTCCGACGCCTCGACGCGCCGTCTCGTGCGTCCAAAACGTTGACACGCAAGCGGTTTGAACGTTATGCTTGATGTCTTTTGTTGGGCTTCCCTGCGCGGTGAACCGCGTGCGGGACGCGCTGTCGTGTCCGGGCCATGCTGCCCCGGACGCGGCCAAGCCGCCCATTGTATCGCCATAACAATCGTCAACAGTTTACGGATTCGGTCATGAAACGGACATTCCAACCCAGCAGAATCAAGCGCCTTCGCCGTCACGGTTTTCGTGCTCGGATGGCCACCAAGTCGGGTCGCGCAGTCATCAACGCCCGTCGCGCCAAGGGTCGCAAGCGCCTGGCCGCCAACCCGGGCCGGTAAGTCCTTAGGCGAATGCCATGGCGGCAGCGCCTGCCGCGAACCGCGCGCCTGCTCAGCGGCGCGCAGTTCAAGGCGGTCTTTTCCGCCCGCCGTTCCTGCGGCAACGAACTCTTCCGGGTTCACTACATTCCCTCGGACCAGGCGCGTCTCGGCATGGCCGTCTCGCGCCGCGTTTCGAAGCGAGCGGTCGATCGCAACCGCATCCGGCGCCAGATTCGCGAGACCTTCCGTCTCTGGCGCGACCGCCTCGCACCCATGGACTACGTGGTCGTGGCCCGGTCGGCTGCCCGCGATGCCGACCGTCGCGTCCTGAGAGACAAGCTCGAACAACTTTGGCAGCGGTTTAGCGACAACCCATGAATACGCGCAGTTTCCTTCTTCTTCTCATCGGCCTGCTGGGCTTCATGGTCTATCTGGAGTGGCAGAAGGACTACGCACCCCCGCCGCGTCCCGCCGCCGAATCCGGCCAGCAGACCGTCGACGCCGACGGCCGTTCCACCACCGGCGGCGGCCAGGCCAGCGACGATCCCGGCGACGTGCCCGATGTCCCCGATTTCGCCGACGACCCGGCCGAGACCGGTGCCGACCGTTCCGCCAGCACCGACGTCCCCGCCGCGCAGCCGGAAGCGCGCGCCAGTCGCCGAATCAGCATCGACACCGACGTGCTCAACGTCGACCTCGACGCCAACGGCGGCACCCTGGTGGATCTCCGCCTCAAGGACTACCCGGTAAGCGTCGACAAGCAGAACGAGCCCTTCGTTTTGCTGATGCAGGACCTACCCCAGCTCTTCGTCGCCCAGGCCGGACTGGTCAGCGCCGACCGGCCGGCCCCCAACCACAGAACCAGCTGGCAGTTCGAGCGCGATTCCTATGAAATGCAGCCGGGCGAAGACACCCTGGAAGTGCCGCTGACCTGGCAGCACGAATCGGGTCTCGAGGTGGTTGCCACCTGGATCTTCCACCGCGGCAACTACATCGTCGACCTCGAAATGGAGGTCATCAACCAAAGCGGTGAAACCTGGCAGGGCGCGCGCTACGTGCAGCTGCAGAAGACCCGCCCGGACCTGAGCGACGCCGGTTGGGCCTTCACCAACCCGGAACGCTTCAGCTACAACGGTGCCGCGGTCTATTCGCCCGAAGACGCCCTGACCAAACTGGGCTGGGACGACATGGCCGAAAAGCCCTTCCAGGCGACCTTCAGCGGCGGCTGGGCGGCGATGATCCAGCACTACTTCCTGGCGGCCTGGATTCCGCCCGAAGAACAGCGCCACCGCTACACCACGCGTGAAGTCGGCAACGGCCAACTGCCGCGCTACCTGGTGGCCGCCACCTCGCCTCAAATCAGCGTGGCCGCCGGCGAGCGCCACACCTTTACCGCGCGCCTGTTCGCCGGTCCCAAGCTTCAGAATCGTCTCGACGAAGTCGCGCCGGGCTTGCGCCTGACCGTCGACTATCGCTTCTTCACCATCATCTCGCGCCCGCTGTTCTGGGCGCTCGACCACATCCACACCCTGATCGGTCACTGGGGCTGGTCGATCGTGGTCCTGACCCTGCTCATCAAGCTGGTCTTCTACAAGCTCACCGAAGCGCAGTTCCGCTCGATGGGCAAGCTGCGGAAACTGCAGCCGCGCATCCAACAGCTCAAGGAGCGCTACGGCGACGACCGGCAGAAGTTCGGTCAAGCCATGATGGAGATCTACAAGAAGGAGAAGGTCAATCCGCTCGGCGGCTGCCTGCCGATCCTGGTCCAGATCCCGATCTTCATCTCGCTGTACTGGGTGCTGCTCGAGTCGGTCGAACTGCGCCAGGCCTCGTTCCTGTGGGTGCCCGACCTGAGCCAGCCCGATCCGTACTTCATCCTGCCGATCCTCAACGGCGCGTTCATGATCATCACCCAGCGCCTGATGCCGGCGGCGGGTATGGATCCCATGCAGCGCAAGATCATGCAGGGTCTGCCGGTGGTCTTCGCCTTCCTGTTCGCCCTGTTCCCGGCCGGCCTGGTCCTGTATTGGGCGACCAACGCCGGCGTCTCGCTGGCGCAGCAGTGGTACATCCTGCGGCGGCTCGACAAGGAAGAAGAACGCAAGCGACGGTAGATTGCAGCGGGCGGGCCGGGCCGATGGCGCCCGCCCGTCCAGCCATCAGTCGAAGCGTCAGAGCTCGCGATGCAGCTTTCGCCACTGGCGTGGTGAGCTGCCCATCTTCCTGGAGAAAGCCCTGGAAAAAGCCGAAACGCTCGCGAAACCCGTGGAGTAGGCGATGGTCGATATCTGTTCGCCCGACTCGATCAGTAACTCGGCTGCCCGATTTAGCCTGATCTCCCTGATGAGCTCGGCCGGGCCGGATCCATTGCATTCGGCCACGCGACGATAGAGCACGCTACGACTCATGCAGAGTCTCTCGGCCAAGTCGTCGACCGAAAAGGCCGGATCCGAGAGGTGAAGAAGAACTTCCATCCGGATCAACCGCACCAGATCCTCTGATTTGGTCAGCTCGTTCTCGGGCTCGGCTGCCTGGCTTGAATCCGGCTCTTCCCGGGCGCCGCGGTCGGCCCCGGTCGACGAGTCCGGGCAGGTGGTTTCCGCTGGCTCTTTCCCGAAACTGGCGATCTGATCGATCAGCGCCCTGAGCATACGGGTTTGCTTGCGCACCCCCTCGTGTTCCCGCGTGGCCCATGATCTCTCCCTTTGTCCGAGCAATGGCTGGAAGGCCGCATCCAGCGCCGTTCGGAGTTCCTTGCTGATTGCACGCAATGCGCTTCGGTGCTCGACATCCACCTGGCGCAAGGTATGTCCAAGGGTTGCGACTTGATGGGACGCCTCGGCCAGCTGGGACGATGTGGCCTCGATCTGGTTTTCCAGCGAGCGTTTGCGACGCCGGACCATCCACCAGAACACACCGACGCCCGCCAGCAGCAGCAGAGCCAGCAAGGACTGAAATGCGGGATGTTCGTGCAACCGATACCTGACAAGAAAATCCAGCCGGGCGTGCTCTCCGGACCAGGGGCCGCCGACATGACGTGCGTCGACTTCAATCTGGTGCGGACCGGGCTTCAGATCGCGGAAATTCAGGTGGCGTCGGGTGCCCAGCTCTGTCCATTTGGAATCGCGGGCAAATCGGTACCGAAATTCCACGTTCTCGGGTGAGGCCAGACTGATGGCGGCAAGGTCCAGCTGAAGGTGGCGATTGTCCGTCGGCAACTCGAGGGGCCGTTCGGACGCCCACCCAACGACCCGAATCCGCGGCGTCAGCTTATGCTGGAGTTGTGCAGCTTGGATATCCGGCCGGATGGAGACGAGCCCGAACTGGTTCGGAAACCAGATCGTGCCGTCCCCAACAATCGCCCCGGCTTGATGCACGCCACCATTTCCCTCGAGGCTTGGCAGACCGTCGCGGACACCGAAATGGCGAAATCCGGTGGCGGCGTTGCGCTCGCCCCGCAGGAAAGACAGCAGCGTCGACAGGTCAATGTTGTAGACGCCGTAGTTGCTGTTCACCCACAGACGATTCTTCGCGTCGACGAGCATGTAGTGCACGCTATGGTGGGGCAAACCGTCTTTGGTTGACATGCAGCGAATCACTTCCCGCGCCCGGTTCAACAGGCAAAGACCGGCATCTTCGGTACCTACCAGCGCGCCGCCTTCCGACAGGCCGAGAATAGCGCGCACGAAGCCGCTGGGAAGTCCCTGCCGAGGGCCAACTCGAGTGAACGGGCGGGACTGCGACTCCCCTTCGATCGGCGCGATCAGAAGTCCCTGGCCCCTTGTCCCGAACGTCAGTCGCCCGAGGTCATCCTCCAGGACCGTGCGAACGACGGCGCCGTCCAGGGGCGCCGGGCTCCAGTTTCCGGCGGGATCGCGCCGATACAGACCTTCCTCCGTGCCAGCCCACAGCGCACCGCGTCGGTCGCGATGCAACAGGAGTACTTGCGACTCCCGGGCCGGGAAATCGGGGACTTCGCGGCACTCATTCGGCGCGGTCAGGAGGCAGATCCCCTTCTCTCCGATCAGCAGACCCTCCGGGGTCGGCATGACCTCTGTGACATAGCGCTCCAGCAGTTGCGTCCACTGCGAGGTGGCGGGATCGAAGCGGGTCAAACCCATCCAGTTGCCGATTAGGACCTGGCCATCGTGCTCTGCGACCATGTAGATATTGGGATCGGGAAGCTGACCCGGCTCGCGACCCAGCGTTTGGATGAAGTTTTGCTTGAGCAAACGCAAACCGCCACGCGGTTGGGCTATCCAGAGCTGGTCGTACGGGTCGACCACGAAACTGAGGATTCTCTCCTGGCCCTGATACATGAGTTGACCGTCTCGGAACAGCCGCGTGCCGTCATTCGTCCAGCGCCGGCCGCGGTCGTCGCGGAACTCGATTCGGCCGGGACTCCGATTCGCAGCAGCAGCAACAGGCTGCAATACCGGCAGCCGCCGCACGCTTGTGCCGTCGAGCAAATTAGGCCCCACGCCCGCCCCGGTACGCAGGTTCGCGACCAGCCAGCCGCGCTCCGTCCAGGTTGCGCGAAATCCGTTCGATTGCTCCTGTGCCCAACGGGTGAGCCGTGCAGGCGCGGCAGGCATGTCGGGCCCTGGGTGTTCGCTGGCACCGGATGGCCCCAGGATCAAGAGGCGTTCGCCTGGGCCGGCGGCAATCCCCCTTACTGCGAAAGCCGCTTGGGCGACTACGGCCGGCCTCGCCGCTGGGGCGTTACTCAAAGCGAGCACCCGACCATCGGCGGCGCCGAGCAGGAGTCGCCGACCAAAGTCGTCGTAGTGCAGCGCGCTCAGTTCGTCGCTCTCGTGCACGCTGAGTCCGCCGGACCGACTCCATGAGTGCAAGGTGCCGTTCCCGGCACTGATGAACCAGACGCGATCGTCGAAAACGGCGAGATGGCCCGCATCCGCCCGGCCAAGCGCGAGGTAGGTGGACTCACTCAGGAACCCCAGTTTTCCGTCCTCGAAGTGAACGACCACACCGCGCCTCGGTGCAGGATGGATCTCCATCACGCGGTTTCCCGGCAAAGCCGGAGTCGTACCCCGGTGAAAATGCCGAAAATCGAAGCCCTGGTAGCGCACGACCCCGTCGGTACTGCCCAACCAGAGCTGGTTTTCATGGTCGATCGCGAGGCTGGAAATCGTCTCCGTCGGCAAGCCGCTCGCCGCCGACCATTCCTGCACCACCTGGTATGGCGCCCTTGACTCGCCCACGGCCGCCCAGGACAGGCTCATCAGGGGAATCAGGCAGAACGCTTTGAACAGGTTTCCAGGCACAGGAGCTTCCAATCGAGATCGCCTCGGCCAGCTCCCGAACCGGTTGTTGAGCGGACTAAAACGCCAATCGGGACGAAAGGTAAACAATTCGAAACGTCCGGGCAAGTATGTGGACGGGCAATCCTGAAATAATGCCAACTCTTTCGAGGCCCCGTGGCCGGGCGCCCTTGCAGGGATTTGCGAATGAGCATCTTCCCCCAAGCCGTCCGGGGAGTCCGTCAACAGGGTGAGTGACCGCACAAGTTGACATTCCTGGTCACCTGTTCGAGTCCGGAGCCTGTGCCGAGCGGCCACGTGAAGCTCGTAAACCATTCAGTCCAATGCAAATCCCCTTCGAGGGGACATAAAACGGCACGCCGATTGCAGTACGCAATCTTGTTCAATCAACCCACCAAAAGGGGATAAACCGTGTACCCAAGAGGGATCGTCCTTGCCGGACTGATCCTGGCCCTGGTCGGCCAGGTCAGCGCCCAGACGCCGCAGATCAACCAGACCGTTCCCGCAGAGAACTTTCTAGGCGAACAGTTCTGCTTCGAAACCGACTTCACCAACAGCGGTCCCCCGGGCTACGGCCCCTACCTGCGCCTCGAGTTGTCGAGTGACCTGAACCTGGACTCGGCCACCATCTTCGGTACCGGCGGCGGCATCATCAATGTCGGCACCTTCCCGGCCGCGCCGGGCAACCAGCTCACCGATCCCGTCATCAATCAGTCGGTCAGCGGCAGCGAGGGCAACAGCCTGCATATCCTGACCTATCCGGTCGGTTCCGTCGTCGATGGTGGTCCGGACCTTCCGATCAACATCTGCCTGAGCATCGATCCGGCCGCTACCGTGGGCGCCCTCCTGCCGGTCAACATCACGCCGGTCTACGAGTTCGGCGACACGGCGACCGGCGATAACGGGCCGATCGTCGGAACGCAGGTCGACCAGACGGTCACGCCGACCGTACTCCTGTTTTCCAAGACGGAGGACGCACCCGAATCCGAACGGCCGCCGGCAACGAGCTGGCCCTACACCTATACACTGACCACCGATATCGCCAACACGGCGACGATCAATCCCCTGGTCATCAGCGATCAGTTGCCGGCCGACTTCCAGTTCACCGGCAGCGTCGGCATCAGCGGTGGGGTCGGCTGTTCGGTGACCAGCCAGCCCTCGACCGTCACCCCGGGCGGCATCCTCGAAGTGACCTGCACCGGAAACACGGTGGGTACGAGCTCGGGCGCCGACGTGGTCGTGACCTACAGCGGCTACATCATCGACACGCTCGATGAAACCGTCTGTACGACCGAGCCGCAGATCAACAACGCTTCCGCCCAGGGCACCTATGTTCCGTCCTCGGGGCCGAGCCAGGTGCTTCCGGCCGCCACCGACGACAGCACGGTAACGGCCAAGCACGTCGCCGTGCAGAAGGGCGTTTCACCAGGCCAGGCCACGCCCGGCACGGCGCTGACCTACAACCTGAATTTCCAGGTCACCGACTTCGGTGAAGCCGACTCACTTGTAGTGACCGACACGATTCCCGACGGTATCGACTTCGTAAGCCACGGCTCGATGACAGTCAATGGCTCGACGGTTGCGATTGCGCCTTCGGTTACCGTCAATCCCGACTTCACCACGACCATTGTCTACGACATCGGCGCCGCGGCCGGCCTGCTGCCTGCCGGTACCGCCATCAACCTGACCTATGATGCCGTGCTGCGGCAGGACTACCAGGACACTGGTGAACCGATCCTGTCCTCCGACACCCTCACCAATACGGTGAGCGCCGACTACAGCCTGGTCCAGGGAGCGGCCGGCTGCAGCGACGGCAGCGGCGCCAGTGTCGGCATCATTCCGGTCGGCCTCAACAAGCAAATCGTAAACGTCCAGCCCTTCTATGTACCGGGCGAATCCATCATTTTCCGTCTGACCCTCGACATCCCTGCCGGCGACACCAGCCAGATCGTGTTCGAAGACTACTTCCCGCTGCCGGTCATAAACGTGGGCGATATCGACCTCACCTTCGGAAACGACATCGTGCACGGCCCGGCCGATACGCTCGGCCTCGTCCCGACCAGCATCTCAACGAGCGCAGCCCAGAACGCCCTGTTCATCCAGTGGCCGGATGTCTCCAGCACCAGCGGCGAGACCATCGAAGTCGATGTGTCCGCTCCGATCAACGACGACCCCTTCGCCGACGGCTTGTTCCTGACCAACATCTTGTTGGCCAGCACGGCCAACACGCCGGGCCAGACCGCGGTCGCCACCGGACCGGTCAGCTTCGAAGTCGGGGCGCCCGACATGGTGGTGACCAAGGGCGTGGCCGCCACCGACGGCAATGGCACGATCAATCCCGGGCCTGGTTCCCTGCCGGTCGACGGCGACATTTCCGGAATCGATGCGGGCGATACCATCACCTACACGATCACCGCCGAGAACCAGGGCAGCGCCCAGGCATTCGACGTCACCATCACCGACCCCACGCCTCCTGGTCTGACCGGATGTACGGCAACCGCGGTAACCGACGGTCTTGGAACGAACCTGGCCAGCACCGGCTCCATCGGGACGGGCCTGGTCCTGACCGATCCGCTGGCCGCCAATGACGGTAGCCCCGGAGCCCCTTACGGCACTGACACCGCCGTGATCACCGTCGACTGCCAGGCCGTCGCCGACCTGGCGCCCGACAGCACCATCACCAATACCGCCTCGCTCGACTGGGCCAGCCAGGGCGGTGCCGTGCAATTTCCCACCGAACAGGACGGTGCGGTCGCGACCAGCACGAACATCGGCCAGCAGAAGTACTTCATCGACAGTTCCGAAGCGGGCACGTCCGACGGGGCCACGCCGCCGCGCGCGACGATCGGCGAGATCGTTCGCTACCGCCTGGCCGTGCGCATTCCCGAGGGCGAAATCGCCCAGCTGACCATCCGGGACAACCTGCCCTCGGGACTGAGTTTCCTGAATGACGGCACCGTCACCGCGGCATTCGTCAGCAACGGATCCGGATTGTCTTCTAGCACGCTCGCCGTGCCCAACTTCAGTGGCAACGCCGCTGACGCCGCTTCCGTACCGAGCGGGTCGATCGCTTTCGCGCTGCCGGGCGGCGCCATTTCAGGCGGAGCCGGCAACGGCGATGACCCGGTCTTCGCCTTCGGCGACGTCACCAACGCGGATAGCGACGCGGACGACGAGTTCCTGCTGCTGGAATTCAACGCGCTGGTCAACAACGCCGGCGCGGGCAGCAACGACGTCGGCGACAACCGCAACAACAACTTCACCACGCTGGGCAGCGGCAGTGCACTCAACGGCAACTCGAACAATGTCCAGGTTCGCATCGCCGAGCCGGCCGTCAGCGTCGCCAAGTCGGCGACACCGGCCACGGGCGATGCCGGGGACACGATTTCGTTCAACATCACCGTCACGGCGGCTGCCGGGTCCAATCGCAGTCCGGCGCATGAAGTGGCGATCACCGATAGCCTGCCATCCGGCCTGGCTGGACTCAGCGGGTTGACCATCACCCCCGCCGGTTGCACGGCGCCGGGCATCGTCGACAGCACCGTCGGCGACAGCCTCGACATTTTTGTCGACACGATGACGCCCGGTTGCCAGATCGACATCGCCTTCGATGCAACGCTGCAGAACACGGTTGCCCCGGGCACCAGCATCACCAATACGGCCAACGCAAGCTGGACCAGCCTGCCCGGCACCAACGGCACGACCAGCAATCCGACCGGCTCGGCCACGCCCGGGACGCCCGGCTCGGCCAACGGTGAACGCGACAGCAGCGGCGGCATCAACGACTATGCCGACAGCGGTTCCGACACGGTCACCGTCGAATCGGTGGCCGTGACCAAGGCCGTCACGAGCACTTCCGAAACCGAGACCGGCGACGGCGAATTCCGCCCCGGCGTTCCCGACCTGGTCGTCGGCGAATCGGCCACCTTCGATATCACCGTGACCCTTCCCGAAGGCACCACGCCCCAGGTGGTCATCACCGATACCGTGCCCTTCTCCAACGGCTTGATGCGCGTCGACAACGCTTCGGTCGTCAGCGTTGGCGGCAATCTCAATCCGGCCGTTCCGTCGCCGGTACCTGCCATCAGCGACACGCAGATGGGCGACGGCATCGCCGACACCGTGAGCTTCGATTTCGGCCAGGTGGACAACACGCCGGATAACGCGGTCACGGCCGACGACAGAATCGTCGTTCGCGTCGAAGCCACGCTGGTCGACGAAACCGCCAACGTCAACGACGACGACCTGACCAACAACGTGCTCGTGCAGTTCGGTCCCGGGCTCGATGCCTCGGCCAGCGCCGATGTCGA
>JAZBPT010000102.1:0-16488 GCA_036351755.1 Wenzhouxiangella sp.
AACAGCACGATGGCCAGCAGGGTGTAGCCGATCCACACGTGCAGGGTCATCACTTCGTCTTCCATGATGTAGTTCGTGAAGAACCCCGCGACCAGCAGCCAGTGGCCCAGTCGCACGATGGGATCCCAGACCTTGACGGATGTCATGTTGCGTTCAGCGCTCATGTCGATGTTCCTGTTCGGACCTGGAACAAAGCATGGGCGAGACCGTCATTGGGTAGAATCCGGCATATGACCTGTTCCCCGGAAATTCCCTGACTATGTCGAATAACCGAGCCCGCACCCCCGGCAACCCGACCCTTCTGGTGACCTTCGGCATCATCGCCGTCCTGATCGGCTGGGACCTGATGTCCGACTATGCCGAGGGCGTCGAACCGCTCCACGTGCTCGTGGAACTGGCCCTGCTGGTGACCGCGGCGGCCATGTTCGGCTATGTGCTCACGCAGGTTGTCCGCGGAAGAAAGCAACTCAGGCAGATGCACTCGCGCCTGCACTCCGCTCGGGCGGAGTCGAGACAGTGGCGGGAGCGTTATCACGCCACGATCCGCGGCCTCGGCGCCGCCATACAGGAGCAGTTCGAATCCTGGCAACTGAGCAAGGCCGAGGCGGAAATCGCCCTGCTGCTGCTCAAGGGATTGAGCCTGAAGGAAATCGCCGGGGTCCGCGAAACCGGCGAGCGGACGGTGCGCGAACAGGCGCGCGCCGTCTACCGCAAGGCCGGCCTGGCCGGCCGATCGGAACTGTCGGCCTTCTTCCTCGAAGACCTGCTGCTACCCGAGCCGGAGGCGATGCCCGCGGACGAGTAGCAACGCCCTCAGACCCGGCCGCCGCCCTTGACCAGGCCCATCACCTGGCTCATATCGAGGTTCTGCGCCTTCTGTTCGATTTGCGGCATGAACTCGCCCTGCTTCTGCTTGGCCGAGCCCAGCATCTCGTCGAAAGTCGACTTGAGCAGCTCGGTACTCATCTGCCGACCGCCCGCGTAGTAGCGCCGGGCCACGTGACCCAGGGCATAGGTCGTGGCGAACGAAAACGCCATGCCGGTCGCCGCACGGCCCACGCGGCCGACGCCGCGGCCGGCCATACCACCCAGCAGGCCGCCGATGAGCTTGCGGCCGAACTGCTCAAGATACTGCGAGGTCATGCCCACGCCCAGGGTGGCCAGGAATTCCTTGATGTGGCCGCGATCGAGCTCGACGCCGTATTCCTTGCCGATGCCGTAGACCATGCGGATCTGCAGCGGAATGATGGCCATCGAGGCCCAGGACTGCGGCAGCAGTTCCAGCGCCCCGTTGAGAATCGAGTAGTTCAGGATGGTCTTGTCCATGGCCACTTCGTCGACGGCCGTGGCACTGCCGATCGGCGGCTGGGTCGCTTCGGCCTTCGACACCGTCGCCGGAGCGGCGGCCTCTGACATGGCCACGACCTGCTCGGCTTCCTGCTCGATTTCGCCCGATTCCTCGCTGTCCATGCCCAGCAAGCCGCGCAGCTCGTCCAGGAAACCGCGTTCGGACTCGGTCATGCGACCGTCGGCATCGCACACGCCCACCGCCATTTCATAGGCCAGGTGCTTCTCGCCGGCATCCTGCAGCCTTCCGGCGGCATCGGAAAGCGACACGCGCTTGAGCAGCACGTCCTGGTAGAGCGCGCGCAGGTCCGGGCCGCCATCGCCCGACAGCGATTCGGCAATATTGCGGATCTCATCGCGCTCGTCCTCGTGCTTGGAACCGTCGGCAAAGGCGGCGAACAGGGCAATGGTCAAAAGCGCTTCGTCGCGCCGGCGAGTGTCGGACATGAGAGGGTCTCCAAATAGTCCCAGAATGCGTCGATTCTAGCCTTTGCTGACTGAAGGCCGCGTGCTGACGCGCTCGTGCCAGGCCCTGAGCGAGCCGGCGTTGTCCGGCATCTGCATTTTCATGCCGCGCAGACCGAAATCGAGGGTCACCAGGGCGGTAATGTCGGCCACGCTGAAATCCTCCCCGGCGACGTGGTCGTGTTTGGCCAAGATGCCGTCGAGATCCTGCATGAACCACTCGAACCGGCGCCGACCGCGCTCGGCCAGTTCCGGAATCTGCGCCACGGGGCGACGACCGGGCAACGCGTGGTCCTTGAAGCCCTTGAGCGAATTACGGAACCCTTCCATGACCGCCAGCATGCCGTTCATCTCGACCCAGCGATCCCGGTCGTCGATGCGGGCACTTTCCTCCGGCGTGGTTCCCAGCAGCGCGGGCTCGGGCTGGACGTCTTCGAGGTAGCGGCAAATGGCGGCGCAGGAACTCAGGCGTGTGCCGTCATCGAGCTCCAGCACGGGCAGGGTGCAGTCGGGGTGGATTGCAGCGAAGTTATCGGTGAGATGTTCGCCCTTGCGCATGTCCACGAACACCTGTTCGGGCGACAGGCGCTTCTCGGCCAGGAACAGGTGAACTCGCCGTGGGCTCGGCGCTTCGGGGAAGGTGTAGAGCTTCATTCTTCGACTCTCCGCATTGCACTGGCGAAACCGTATCTTACCTGCAGATACCTGACACGAATCGGTCTCCGTTTACGTACATTAATACAGGCGCATATAGCCGGAGACCGCCATGCCCCGTTCGATCCAGCCCATGATTCGCGCCCGTGTTGCTTCGGTTGTCGCCATTGTGCTCTCGCTTTCGCTCTCCGTGAGCGCGCAGGCGCAAGAAGAAGCTGAATGCGACTGCAGCTGCCAGGCCTACAACCGATTGCAGGCAGCCATGCAGGAGATGCAGAAACGCGGCGAGGACGGCGAGCCGGCCATGCCGACGGCGGCAGTGACCAGGCTGGCCGCCTGCGCCGGTGAATGCGCCATGGCATGGAGTCAGTGCCAGACGCCCCAACGCGGCAAGCGCGGGCCGGTGGCCAGCCAGGATCGACCGGGAACGCCGCAACGCGAGGAGCGCGAACCCGGGCAGGATCGAAAACCTTTTGCGCTCGGCGAACCGCGACAGGACCTCGAGCGATTCCACGGCGTCTACGGCAGCCCGGACGAACCGAACCGCAATTTCTTCGTCGCGCAGGCGCAAAACCGTGCGATGGAAGGCCGCGAAATCCCGCCCGGCTACCTGATGATCGGGGCCATGTGGGGTGATGTCGCGCCTTGGTACATGAAGTCCGTCGGCGAACACCGCTTCGAGCAGCAGTGGACCAACCCGGGCACCGAGCCCCTGGTCGTGGAGTTCGAGACCGACGAGCACGGCAATGCCGTGGCCATGCGCTTCGTCAGCGGCTTCCTCGCCGACCGCGGCCAGGTGCAGCGCCAGGGGGAACTACCCGAAGGCTGGTAGCCGTCAGGCCTCCACGGTGTGGCTGAACCGCAGCTGGCCATTCTCGCGGTAGACGCGGATCCTGCGTCGCTCGAAAAGCCCCAGGAACGGCGGCTGCATCCGCTCCTCGCCCGCCCGCGATTCTTCGCGGGCGATGTTCTCGTGTTCCTTCAGCAGCGTCGAACGCACCAGCTGGTACAACTCGTCCCGGCCCTTGTCGCTGGCCTGGGTGGGCGCCTCGCCCGACGACTGGAGGTCGCCCAGGGCGTCGAGCACGCTGGCGCCCCACAGCCGCAGGTTGGACCAGGTGGTCGTGAACTCGGCCAGCGCCCGGCGGGGATCGGGTAGGCGCTCCACCAGCTCGGCGAACTCTTCCAGCTGCCGCGGTAGTTCGGCCAGGCCCAGCAGGCCGCAGTCCGGGTTGAAGTGCAGGCCGTGGGCGTGCATGTACGTCACCATCCGTTGCCGGCGGCTGAGAACGGTGCGTCGATCGGCGCTTTCAAGCCGCGTCGCCTCGGCCCGCAACAGCGTTTCGGCCGTGCGGTAGAGCTTGGCCACCTGGTGGCGCGTGATGTCCTGGCGCCGGAAATCGCAGGCCAGGTGGTCGAGCATTTCGATCACGCGCGGATCGAGCCACGCTGCCAGGCCGCCGGCATTGTCCCCGGGGTGCTGGAACAAGGGCGTCAGGCGCGTCTTGTTCTCGATGGTCTCCGAGCGCAGGCTGACGACGTCCAGTAGCCGGCTGTCGCATTGCTGCATGGCCGACTCCAGCTCCAGCATGAGCCGCGGGTCCTCCGGCTTGCCCTCGCGCTTGCGACGAATCGCTTCGGCCAGGTGCTTGCCAACGCGCTCCTGCGCCAGCTTGCGGCCGGCAAGCCGGCGGGCTTCCTCGGCGGGCGGGATGCAATCGACGAGCGAGCCGTACACGATCTCCCAGGCCGTCGTACCGCGGTTGGCAATGTCCTGCTCGAGCAGCAGCGCATCGATGCGCGGCAACTCCCCGCCCTGCTTTCTCAACACCGTCGGCTGGGTGCCTTCGCTCAGGCCCAGGCTGGTGAACTTCCAGCTCGAGTAGCGGATCGAGGTCGGCAGGCCCTCGCCGTGCGCCAGGTTGTCGACGGCGCCTTCCCGCCCGAAGTGAATGCCGGAGAAGTCGCCCTCGAAGGTCGACTCACCAGCGACGAGGCGCTCGAGCTCGCGGTCGTCCAGGCTGTCCCAGCCCTCCCTGCGAGCTTTCTGCAAGGCACTGAAGGCGGCACTGGGCTTGTTCAGGATGTTCTCGGGCTTGAGGTCGGTGTGCGTGACATCGTCCTCGAGCATCTGGTGACCGTTGCGGAAAAGGTTCGCCGCCATGCGCAACCGATGGCTGAGAGAGCAGTCCTCCATCAGCCGCTTGCGGGCGCGAAAGTCCGACAGCATGCCCTCCGCGCTCCAGTCCAGCACCGCGAGCAGCAGCTTGTGTTCGTAGTCGACGGTCACCTGGTGCAGGAGTGGGCCGATATTGCGGCTGAACAGGCTGCTCCAGTCCCGCTCGAAGAACGCTTCCGCCGCTTGCTGCATGCCTTGACCCGCTTCGTCCCGATCGCTCAGCAGGCTGGTGACGGCGGTGATGATCCTTGCGGCGAGGGCGGGGTAGGCACTGGCCTGGGCGACCAGCGCCGGCGCCTGCACGCCGTGAACGTACTGGTGAGCCTGCATCAGCCGAACGAGGTCGCCCACGGACTCGAAGGGGACGGCCTTGACGGCCACGCGGCGCGGGCCGCTGCGGAAAGCGGCCACGTTGCAGTGGCTGCCCATCACGCGCGGCACATCGTTGTCGTCGCGCTCGAGGGTCCACTCCAGGCCCTGCATCACGAAGCGCTCGTGGTTGTGAAAATAGGCCTCGCACTCGCCCGGCCCGCCCCAGATACGTTCTTCTGCATTGCGCCGCCACGAGTTTCGATCGAGGCTTCTGAGTCGATCCCCCGCACGCGCCTCGACGAAGGCCCGGAAGCGCCGTTCGAAAGCGCTGCCCGGGGCCAGGAACTCCAGCTTGCCGTTGGGCCTCCGGAAAGCGATGCCGCGGGCATTGCCCAGGAACACGCCGGTCACCGACTGCGAATAGCTCCCGTCCGCGCGGCGGTGCGGCCGCACCGAAAGACGCACCGAGACCGGTCCCTCCGCCGGCGCCAGGGTGGCGAAATCGAGGTCCTGCATGGCCTCGCGGAAGGCGGCGCGCCCGGCGCCCTGCGGTCGCGGCCGGGTGACGATGTTGTGATTGAAGTTCTGGATGGTGGCGAGCAGGTCGAGCTCACTGGCCCCGGTGTCGGGAAACAGCAGGCCCTTCATCCACTCGCCGAGCGAAGCATTGCAGTCACTCTGCACCGCCATCAGCGAGAAGACCCGCCGGAAGTACGCCTCGCGCAGCTTCCTGCGACCGCGTACCTGTTCGACCGTGTGGGCCCGCCCTTCCAGGTACAGCGGATCCTCGATGCGCACGTACACGCGCGTGTCGCCGAGGTTCGCCTCGTGAACGACGTGCTCGCGCGAGGTGTAGCGAAAAACGACCTCGACGTAGACGACCGCCGGATCATCGGTGGCGAAAATCCGCCGGGGCCGCGCCTCCAGGTCGGCGAACCGCACCGTTCCCAGGGCCGAGTCATCCTCTCCGGTGCGGTGCTGCACCAACGGAATGTGGGGAATGCGTCTCGCGAAGTCCTCGACCAGCCCCTGTTCACGCCGAAGGGTTCGCTGCAGTGCCGCTTCGGGAATCTCCCGATCCTTGCGGTCGGCGGCAAAAAAGCGTGCGAACAATTGGGCGGTCAAGGGATTCTGTCGTCGTTATCGGACCGGGATCAGCCCGAGGCACTTTACTGGAGGGACCCGACCGCGGCAAGTCGGGAAATCCTGTACGTCGCCGTACGGAGAAACGCCCTCCGAGACCGGGGATTACCCCGCTGCGGCGCTATAATCCATTGGATGCGCGCAATGCCCTCCCCGAGCGACCGGTTTCCCTTTTCAGCCCTGGTCGACACCCTGCGCGCCGGCTACGGCCCAAGCGAGTTCAAGCGCGACGTCCTGGCCGGACTGACGGTTGGCGTGGTGGCCATCCCCCTGGGCATGGCCCTGGCGATCGCCGTCGGCGTGCCGCCCCAGCACGGTCTCTACACCTCGATCGTGGCGGGATTCATCATCGCCCTGTCGGGCGGATCGCGCTTCAATGTTTCCGGGCCAACCGCCGCGTTTGTCGTGGTCCTGATGCCGGTCGTTGCCGAACACGGTATCGGCGGGCTGCTGCTGGCCACGGTCATGGCCGGGTTGCTGCTCGTGCTGATGGGTTTGACCGGGCTGGGCCGGCTCATCCGATTCATCCCCTATCCCGTCGTCGTGGGATTCACCGCCGGGATCGCGGTGGTCATCGCGACGCTTCAGATTCGCGATCTCCTCGGGCTGGCTTCCGCCGGATCGGGCGGGCACTTCCTGGAACAGCTCCACGACATTGCCCTCGCCCTGCCGACCATGAGCCTGCAGGATCTTTCCGTCGGCGTGCTGACCCTGGGCATCCTGCTGGCCTGGCCGCGCCTGAAGAGCGCCATCCCCGCCCCGCTGATCGCGCTGTTGGTGGCCGGCCTGGGCGCCTGGCTGGCGGCCCGCTTCTGGCCGGGCTTCGAGGTGGCCACCATCGCCAGCCGCTTCAGTTACGAGCTCGACGGCGTTGCCGGTCAGGGCATTCCGCCCGGCCTGCCGGAATTCAGCATGCCTTGGCACCTGCCCGGCCCCGATGGCGCCCCCCTGCAATTGAATTTCGCACTGCTGCGCGACCTGCTGGGGCCGGCCATGGCCATCGCCATGCTCGGCGCAATCGAGTCGCTGCTGTGCGGGGTCATCGCCGACGGCATGACCGGCACGCGACACCGGCCCAATTCCGAGCTGGTCGGTCAGGGCATCGGCAACGTGGTCGCCCCGTTCTTCGGCGGCATCACGGCCACTGCCGCCATTGCCCGCACCGCCACCAGCGTGCGCTTCGGAGCCGTCTCGCCGGTGGCGGGAATGGTTCACGCCGTCGTGGTCCTGGTGGCCATGCTGTTGCTGGCCGGTGCGCTATCGCAACTGCCCATGGCGGCGCTGGCCGCCCTGCTGCTGGTCGTCGCCTGGAACATGAGCGAAGCCGGGCACTTCGTCCGCATCCTCAAATCCGCGCCGCGCGGTGACGTGGCGGTCTTGTTGACCTGCTTCGGCCTGACGGTGGTGTTCGACATGGTCGTCGCGGTGGCCGTCGGCGTGGGGCTGGCGGCGATGCTCTTCATCCAGCGCATGGCCGACGTGACCTCCTCGCAACCGATATCCGGCAGGGAAGCCGGTCTGCCCCGCGACCTGCCCGCCGACCTCGCGGCCTTCCGCCTCCGCGGGCCGATGTTCTTCGGCGCGGCCGAACGCGCCCTGGCCACGCTGCATCGCCTGGAGCCTGACGTGAAGATCGTGATCCTCGACATGGGCGAAGTGCCCAGCATGGACATGTCGGCCATCGTGGTCTTTCAGTCCATGCTCGAGCAGCTCCACCGCAGCGGCGTCGGACTCATCGTCGTCAACGCCGAGCCCCGCATCGTGGTCAAACTCAGGCGCGTGGGGATCCGCCGGGCCAGTCGCCGGCTCGCCTACTGCCGCGATATCCCGCACGCGCTTCGTCTGGCCGAAAGCTGGCGAAGCGAATCGCCGATTCCTACCGAGCCTGGCAGCTCGGACAGTGGTAGAGCCGCCGACCGCTGACGGTCGTCCGCTCGATCGGCGTATCGCAGGCATGGCAGACCTGGCCGTCGCGGCCGAAGACGAAGTGCCGGTAATCGCGACGAGGCCAGCCGGCGCGCTTGAGTTCGGCCACCCGGTCGGGGTCGTTGGTCAGCCCGCCGGTCTCGGCCGAGCGCCACATCAGGGTGTGGGCCGTCCCGGCTAGCCGCCGGATCGTATCGCCATCCAGGTCGCCGGGGCGAAGCTGCCAGTGCAGGCCCGAAACGTGAAGTATTTCCGAGCGCAGGTAGTTGCCCACGCCGGCCAGGAAACCCTGGTCCAGCAAGAGGTGGCCGAGGCGCTTGCGCGCGAAGCGCGGCTGCCCGATCCAAGCCGAGATGCGATCGATATCCGCGCCGCTGGAGAGAATATCCAGGCCGGCCCGCGCGATGAACGGATGTTCGGCGAGCCGGCCGGGCTCGATCACCTGGATTTCGGACGCGCTGTAGAGCAGCGCCGAATGCTCGTCGGTGGACAGCGCCAGTCGCAGTTGCCGATTGGTGTCGGGCCGGCGGCCCGCCTCGGCGAACATCCAGCGGCCATAGAGCTGGTTGTGGGTGTAGATCGTGGTGCCGTCGGCAAAGCGAAGCAACAGGGCCTTGCCGAGCGTTTCGACGCGTTCGAGCGCCTGCCCCGTCAGGCGTTCCGACCAGGGCTGAAGCGCCTCGAAGGCGAACCAGACTTCCGTCAGTGGACCATCGCCCACGGCCCCGGCAACCTGCCGGGCCGTGCGGTACATTTCCGGCCCCTCGGGCATGGCGTCAGAGGCCCAGCGCCGCCAGCAGGGCGGCCAGGCCGGCCAGGACCAGCGCGGTGATCGTCAGCCAGCGGATCATGGCGCGCCGGGCGGCATCGGCGCCCTCGCCTTCCAGGCGCTGGAACTCGTGCTCATTGAGCGCCGTGGCGGCGCGGTGATCCGGATCTTCGAGCAGCGCTGCGGCGTCTTCGGACTGTTCGGGCAGCACGGCCCACAGCGCCGCCCGGAACCGACCCTGGTGCGCCAGATTCAGGCGCAGCGAGGTCATGTCCGAGACGTGAACCGCAATCCCGCGCGAACGCAGGAAAGCGGCACGCTCCTCGGCTTCCGAGCGCGTGGCGTACTTGGCGATCATCTGCATGCGGCAAAAGCTACCACGTTCGGCACACCACGGCGTCGATGACGGTCCCCTTGCTATCATCCGATTCGATTCTTCCAGCGGAGACGACCATGTCCTCGAAGTTCGCAAGCCCGATTCCCAAACTGCTGGCGGCCGCGCTGGTGCTTGGCGCCAGCACGCCGGTCGCCCTGGCCCAGGACACCGCCAAGCCCATCCTGCACGGCAAGCACTGGGTGGCGATCACCGGCAAGCCCCTGGGGGCGACCGCCGGGGCGAAGATGTTCGAGCGCGGCGGCAACGCCGTCGACGCCGCCGCGGCCATGCTCGCGGCCACGGCCACCATGTGGGACACGCTCGGCTGGGGCGGCGAGACCCAGGCGCTGATCTACAACCCCGAAACCGGCGAGGTTATCGGCATCAACGGCGTGGGCGTCGCGCCCACCGGCGCCACGCCGGAGTTCTTCCGCGAGCAGGGCATGATGTATCCGCCCGAGTACGGCCCGCTGGCCGCCGTCACGCCGGGAACCCCGGGTTCCTTGATGACGATGGTTGCCGAGTACGGCAAGCTGAGCCTGGCCGAAGTGCTCGCACCGGCCATCGAAATGGCCGAGGGCTATCCCATCGAGGCGGCCCAGGCCGACAACATGGAGCGCCGCCGCGAGGTCATCGAGCGATGGCCCTCCTCCCGCGAAGTCTTCCTGCCGCACTACGACCCGGCCGACCCGGACAAGCGCGCCGCGCCGCGCGGCGGCGAGGTCTTCGTGCAGGAAGACCTGGCCAATACGCTCAAGAAGCTGGTGGAAACCGAGCGACAGGCGCTGGACGAGGGCAAGAGCCGCAAGGAGGCCATCTACGCCGCCTACGATCGCTTTTACAGCGGCGACATTGCCGAGGAGATCGTGCGCGCCACGCGCGAGGCCGGCGGCCTGTTCACCATGGACGACCTGGCCGAATGGGAGGTCAAGCTCGAAGAGCCTGTGACCACCAACTACCGCGGCATCGACGTCTACAAGCTCACCACCTGGACGCAGGGACCGGTGATGCTGCAGGCGCTCAATATCCTCGAGGGCTTCGACCTGAAGGCGATGGGCTACAACTCGCAGCGCTACATCCACACGCTCTACCAGGCCATGAACCTGGCCTTCGCCGACCGCGACTTCTACTACGGCGACCCCTACACGCCGCCGGAAGAACCCGTGGAAGGCCTGCTTTCGAAGGAGTATGCGGCCGAGCGCCGCAAGCTCATCGACCCGGACCGCAATCTGACCGACTACCTGCCGGGCGACCCCTATGAGTTCCAGGCCGGCGACAATCCTTATCAAGAACTGCGCAAAAGCTGGCAGATCGTCCCGCCCGAGGCCGAGGCCGAAGGCGAGGAAGGCTTCCAGCAGGCCAACCTCATGTCCTTCGAGGAAAGCTTCCGCGCCGGCACCACCGCCATCCAGGCCGCCGACGCCGACGGCTGGGTGGTCTCGGTCACGCCCTCGGGCGGCTGGGTGCCGGCCTTCATCGCGGGCAATACCGGCATCGGCCTGAGCCAGCGCATGCAAAGCTTCGTGCTCGACGAAGCGCTCAACCCCTACAACGTGGTCGCTCCCGGCAAGCGCCCGCGCGTGACGCTCACGCCGTCGATGGCGCTCGAGGACGGCAAGCCGCTGATGGCCTTCTCGGTGCAGGGCGGCGACACGCAGGACCAGAACCTGCTGCAGTTCTTCCTGGGCATGGTCGAGTGGGGCATGAACGTCCAGCAGGCCGCCGAGGGCCGGCACAACATCATGAGCTACCAGATGCAGAGCAGCTTCGGCGCCCACCAGGCCGAACCCGGCCGCATCGAGGTGCCGCGCTCGCTGTCGCCCTACACCATCGACCAGCTGCGCGAGATGGGCTACGACGTCGACCTCGTCGACCGCGTCTACAACCCCACCCAGGCCATCTGGTTCGACTGGGAAAACGGCACAATGCAGGGCGGCGCCAGCGACTACGGTGAGGACTACGGCATCGCCTGGTAGCCATACCCTGAAACGAATGAGCCAACCCTGGAACCCCGGGCAGCCCTTCGCTTAGACTCGAGTCTGGCTGATATCGAGAACGGGGTTTGCAATGCTTCTTCCAGGAAAGCGGAGCCGACCGGAGTTGGTCGGCCCGCGATTCATTCTGGCGTGGGTGCTTCTCGCAGCAGTCGCGGCCAGCCATTCGATTGCGGCGCAGCAAATCGACAACGGTTCATTCGAGCAAGGCAACGCGAAGGGCGAGCCACAGTCCTGGCTGTTGCAGGCCCGTGAACTCACCGTCGACCTCGACGATTCCGCAAGCGTTAGCGGCTCCCGGGCGCTGAGAATCTCGGATTCAGCATCCGGTGGATCGGCACTCGTCACACAGAAAATCGAACTCGGTGAGTCGGGCTTCCCGGGCGCAACCTTGCGCGGAAGCATCCGCACTCGGGATGTATCGCCAAGCGCCACCCTGGTGGCCATCCTCGAGGGTCCCGACGGCCGGATCTTCATGGACGACATGCGCGATCGCGTCGTCAGCGGCGATTCCGAATGGCAGGAATACCGCATCCACATCCCGCCCTCGAGCGAGGCCCGCAAACTGACCGTTGGTGCCCTCGTCATCGGCTCCGGAACGGCGTGGTTCGATGACTTGGCGTTGGTTGACGAAGACAACCAGGCCGCGGCGGATCCGGAAGCCCGCGACTACGTCCTCGAAGCAGTCTCGATTCTGCGTGAGAACTACCTGCACGCCGACGACGTCGACTGGGACGCGGTCCGGCAAGCGGGACTTGCGGCGCTGCCGGACGGGGCCACCCGGGAACAGGCCCGCGCAGCGGTTTCCATGATGGTCCAGGAGCTGGACGACCCGCACACCATGCTGGCCATGCCCCGCGAAGGCGAGGCACCGAGTGAGCAAACCGCCGAGTCTACCGAGCCCTTCTCCGCCGAGCTGATCGGCGGGCGAATCGGGCTCTTGCGGGTTCCCCGAGTACCGGGCGGCACCCCAGAACAAGCGCAAGTGAAGTTCGCGAATGACGCCCACCAGGCACTGAAATCGATCGACTCATCCGATCTTTGCGGCTGGGTCGTTGACCTGCGCGACAACACCGGCGGCAGCATGTGGCCAATGCTCGCAGCGATCGGTCCCATTGCCGGCTCCGGCATCCTCGGACGGTTCGTCGGCCGCGAAGGCAGCGACGTCACCGACTGGGGATACCGCGAGGGTGCCGCATGGGTTTCGGGCGGCTCGGAGAAAGCCGAGCGCATTGCAGTCTCCGTCGAGCCGTTCCAGCCGACCAATCCCGACCTGCCCGTGGCCGTGCTGATCTCCACAAACACGTCGAGCTCCGGCGAGGCGACCGCCATCGCGTTCATCGGTCGCGACAACACCCGCCTGTTCGGATCGGAAACCGGTGGCCTCGCCACCGCCAACAACGGCTATGCGCTGTCGGACGGCACGCGCATCGTGCTCCCCATCGGCTACATGGCCGACCGCCATGGCCAGGTTCACTTCCCGGGCGTTCAGCCCGACGAGGAGATCCCGGCCGACACCGCGCTGGATGCGGCAAGAACCTGGCTGCAAGCGCATGAAAGTTGCGCCGAATCGTCCTGATTGACGAGACAGCGCGAATGCAAGCAGCCATTGACTGGAGCCTGGGCCGAGCCTGGCTTCCCCAGCCACGTCCGGAAACGGCCCAATGTGGTTTGACCGTCGCCGTATAATCGGTCGGTCTTCACATTTCAGAGGGATCCCCAATCATGAACAAGACAATCACCCTGGTTTCCGCCCTGCTGCTGAGCAGCGGGCTGGCCGCCCAGGACGAAATATTCTCCGAGTCGGGCGAGTTCACCGAAGGCGGTGACCCGTCTGCCAACCGCCACACCATTCCGGTTGAGGCCGGCATGACGGTCGAAGTGATCATCGTCGGCGAGGGCGTGGATACCGTCGTCAATGCCACGCTGCCCGGCGGCGAGACGATCACCAACGACGACTACCAGGACATCAACGCCGGGTTCGTGCGCACGCTCGACCAGGGCGGCAACATGGAAATCGTGGCCTCGCCGCTGATGGGCGGCTCCGGCACCTACCGCGTGGTCGCGCGCAGCCTGCCCTCGCCCGACGGCATCGAAATCGGCCAGACCGTCGAGGGCCAGATTTCCGATGGTTCCAGCGCCGGGGACCGCTACCAGCTGACCGGCTCGGCGGAGCAGCGCGTGGTCATCGACCTGAAGTCCTACGACTTCGACGCCTTCCTGACACTGGTCGATGCCGACGGCAACGAAAAGACCGACGACGACGGCGGCGACCAGGGCTTCAACAGCCGCATGTACCACCAGTTCGGGGAAGACGGCGAGACGGTGACCATCACGGCGAGCAGCCTGTCGTCGAGCACCGGCCGCTACGAGCTGAGCGTCACCGAGCTGTCGACCGAAGCGGCCGCCCAGCACAGCGGCAGCCTGGGCAGCGACTCGCCGCGCGCCTACAACGGCAAGCGCTATGAAAGCTTCGAGATCGAGGGGCAGGCCGGCGAGACGCTGACCATCCAGCTCAACTCCAGCGCTTTCGACGCGATGCTGCACGTCTCCAACCCCGACGGCAGCAACCTGGTCAGCGACGACGACGGCGGCGACGGCACCAATAGCATGGCCGTGACCACCCTGCCGGCAACCGGCACCTACACGATCTACGTCACCGCCCTGGGCGACAGCACGGGCGACTTCGAACTGACGGTCTTCAAATAAGACTGCTCGTCATCGAGCCTGCCCGGCACCGCCGGGCAGGTTCGATTCCCTCCCTTATTCGATCCGGATCGGCGTGCTCGCGATCGAGCGGCCGCTGGCATTGAGCAGGTAGCGCACCTCGTAGTCGCCGGGCGAATCGGGGGCGTCCAGCGTGCCCGAGCTGGCATTGCCGGTTCGGGTGTACTCGTCGTCGGCATCCGCCGGTGCGCCCGCCGGCACGATGGCCACCTTGTCGCGCGGATGCACCGTGTTGGTCCAGCTCACCTCGAAACGCGTGCCCACCGCCACGGACTCCGGCGCCGAAACCGTGACGTCCGGTTCGGTCAGGGTGATCGGCGCGCTGGCGATAGAGCGCCCGTTGGCCTCCAGCAGGTAGCGGATTTCGTAATCGCCGGGCTCGGCCGGCGTGTCCAGCGTGCCCGAGGTGCCGCCGCCGGTTCGCAGGTAATCCGAATAGCTGTCGGCTGGCGCACCGGCGGCAACGATGGTGACCTTGTCGCGCGAATGAATGGTCTCGGTCCACGAAACTGAAACCCTGCTGCCGGCCACGGCACTCTGCGGCCCGGACACGCTCGTTTCGGGCGCCGTGATCGCGATCGGTGCCGAAGCGATCGCCCGGCCGTCCTTTTCCAGCAGGTAGCGCACTTCGTAGTCTCCCGGCTCGGCCGGCACCTGAAGACTGCCCTCCGAGGCATTGCTGGTGCGCAGGTACTCGCCGTAGTTGTCCGCCGGAGCACCGGCCGGCACGATCGTGACCTTGTCGCGAGAGTGAATGGTGTTGGTCCACGACACGGTTACGGTGCTGCCGGCGATCGCACTTTCGGGGCCCGAAACGCTCGTCTCGGCCGCGGTCACGGTCAGCGGCGCAGAGGCGATGGCGCGCCCGTCTTCCTCGAGCAGGTAGCGGATCTCGTAGTCGCCCGCCTCGGACGGCGCCTGCAGGCTGCCCGATGCCGCGTTGCCCGTTCGCAGGTACTCGCCGTAGGCGTCGCCCGGCGCGCCGGCGCCGACGACGGTGACCTTGTCGCGCGGATGGATCGTATTCGTCCACTCGACCGTGAAATTGCTGCCGGCCACCACCGACTCGGGACCCGAGACGCTGGTTTCCGCCCCGGTGACCGTCACTGGCGCGGCGGCAACCGACCGGCCGCTTTCCTCCAACAGATAGCGGATCTCGTAATCGCCGGCTTCGGAAGGCGCCTGCAGGGTGCCGCTGCGCGCCTCGCCCACCCGGAGATACTCGCCGTAGGCATCCTCGGCCGAACCGGCCGCGACGATGGTGACCTTGTCGCGCGGATGGACCACGTCGCTCCATTCGACCGTGAAATCCGAGCCGGCCGTTACAGACTCCGGCCCCGACACGCTCACCGCCTTCTCGACGATCTCGATCGGCGTGCGGGCCACGGCCAGGCCGTCGGTCTCGAGCAGGTAGCGAACCTCGTAGGCACCCGGATCGGAAGGCGCCTGCAACGTGCCGGACTCGGCATTGCCGGTGCGCAGGTAGTCGCCGTAGGCGTCGTCGGTTGCGTCGGCCTTGACGATGGTGACCTTGTCTCGCGGATGCACGGCACCCGTCCACTCGACGCCGAAATCCGATCCGGCGGCCGCCGTTTCGGGTGCCGTCACCGTGACCTGCGGGTCGGTCAGTTCGATCGGCGCGCGGGCCACCGCCTGCCCCGTCGCGCTGGCAACGTAGCGCGCCTCGTACGGCCCCGGCTCGCCCGGCGCCCGCAACACCGCCGAGCTTTCCTCGCCCACGCGCTGGTAGTAGCCGCGCGCATCCGCCTCGGCTTCGGCGGGCACGATCGTGACCAGGTCGCGCGGCCGGATCTTCTCGCCCTGCCAGCTGACCTCGACATTCGAACCGGCCACGGCCGACTCGGGCGCGCTGATGGTGACCTCGGGCTCGGGCACTTCCTCGGTGGCCGCTTCGCTGGCTTGCTCGAGCGCGGCCTGCAGCCCTTCGGCATCGCGCGCGGCGAAGAAACGCCCGCCGGTGTTCTCGGCAATGCAGGCAAGCTGCGCCTGGTCGGCGTCGCCCACGTCGAAGCCGATGACGTGGGCGGTGAAATTGATGCCTGCCTCGCTGAGCTCGCTGGCCGCCGCGCAGGGATCGGCGTTGCAGGTCTCGATGCCGTCGGAAATCAGGATCACGTTGGCCGGCGCGTCGCGGTACTTCAATTCCTCGGCGGCGTGACGCACGGCGGCGGTCAGCGGCGTCTTGCCCTTCGGCGAGATGGCCTCGATCTGCGCGAGCAGCGCATCGCGGTTGATCGGCCCCGGCGCGACGACCGTCTCGATATCGTTGCAGTCGCCCTCGCGCCGATGCCCGTAGGCGACCAGGCCCAGCGGCTCGGAATCGTCCCAGTCGCGCACCAGGTCGCCCAGCACACGCCGCGCGATGGTGACCTTGGCCTCACCCTCGATCTGGCCCCACATCGAGTTCGAGGCGTCGTAGACAATGACCGTGTCGGCGCTCGCGTTCGAGCACAGGCCGGCCAGCGCGAACAGGCCGGCGAGCCAGCCCTTGTTGCGAATTGAAGACGACATGTCAGCTCCGTTTTCGAATTGAGTGGGTTTTACGCAGTCTGTTCTGTTGATCTAACGTGATTCC
>JAZBPT010000103.1:0-7573 GCA_036351755.1 Wenzhouxiangella sp.
CCGTTCTTCCTGGCGCAGGCCTGTTCGCGGGAGCTGTCGGCCCGCGAGGGTGCGATCGTCAACATGGTCGACATCCACGGCCTGGTGCCCCTGTCGAATCACCCCGTCTACAGCCAGGCCAAGGCCGGCCTGATCGCCCAGACGCGCTCGCTGGCCCGCGAACTGGCGCCCGAGGTCCGCGTCAACGGCGTCGCACCCGGCGCGATTCTCTGGCCCGAAAGCGAGCAGTCGCCGGAAGCCGGCCGCGAAATCCTCGAACGCGTGCCCCTGCAACGCCAGGGCCACCCCGAAGACATCGCCGGCGCCGTCGCCTTCCTTGCCCTCGACGCCCCCTACGTCACCGGCCAGATCCTCGCCGTCGACGGCGGCCGGTTGCTCAACATGTAGCGTTGGTTCGGCGCGTCCCTGATGCTGGTGGCGGTTGCTGAGTACGGTGCTGGTTGGGCTCACGCCAAGGCGCGAAGGCGCCAAGGACGCAAAGAAAGAACAGAGAAAAAATGGGATTAATGGTGACTGGGCGAGTACTCTCCGAAATCCCGGGGGCTTTGAACTAAATTCTTAATTGTTGTCTTGGCGCTCTTCGCGTCTTGGCGCCTTGGCGTGAACCCAACCAGCACCAGGTCCGCTATTACCACCTTGACCAGGGACGCGACAAGGTCTACTTCAGCAGCCGGGTGACGTCGCGGAAGCGGGGGTGGCCTGCGTCTTTCATGAGCTCGAAGAGCACCATCTCGACGCAGCTCAGGTGCACGCCCGCGGCTTCCATGCGCCGGAAGGCGATGTCGCGGTTGAACACCGAGCGCGAGGACACCGCGTCGGCAATCAGGTGGACTTCGTAGTTCTCCGCCCGAAGCGCGGCAGCCGTCTGCCAGACGCAGACGTGGGCCTCGATGCCGGCCAGCAGGATGCGATCGCGCCCTGAATCGCGGATGGCACCGCGCAGGCCGTCTTCGCCCCAGCAGCCGAAGCTTCCCTTGGCGCAGGGCGAGAAGCCCTCGAGCCGGTTGGCCAGTTCGGGCACGGTCGGCCCCAGCTTGTCGGGCAGCTGCTCGGCCCAGACCACGGGAACGTCGAGCAGCTTGCAGCCCTCGATCAGGATGCCCTGCTGACGGATCATCGACTCGGACTCGTGCATGATCCGCGCGAGTTTGCCCTGGACGTCGACGACGAGCAGGAGGGCGTTTTCGGTCGTGGGGTGGTCAGGCGTGTGATTCACGGCGGATGGCTCCGTTGGATCGTGGCGTCACGGGGTTGGATGCCGGGCGATCGAGGCCCGCGTAGGTCGGCGTCGCATCGCCGACGGACGACGCTTCGGGGCTGTACAGACATTAGCTATGCGTGTTCCAGCCGTCCAGATCGTCTCGGGTTCACGCCAAGGCGCCGAGGCGCCAAGGACGCGAAGTACAGAGAAACCGAGAATCGATCGTTAACAAATCCTCGAAGGCTTCGAAATCCACCATCCTTCGAGTTCTTGATGCCCCTTCTTTTCTTGGCGATCTTTGCGCCTTTGCGCCTTGGCGTGAGACCAATGGGCACGGCCAATCGATCGCCCGAGAGATCAGGGACTCGACAAGGCCGCGTCTCTGGTCGAGTAGACCGACGTCGCGTCGTCTCACTAGTCTCCACTTCCCCACCAATTCGGCGAGGCGGGCTGCGTTTCGCCCATCTCGGCCGGTTCCAGCGAGCGATCGCCGTCGAATTCCGCCCAGTGTTCGGCGAAGGACTTGCCGGTTTCGGGGTGCTTCAGCATCGGTGCGAGGTCGGCGAGGGGCTTGAGGACGTGGGCGTACTTGAGGATTTCCTCGCGCGGGAGGACCAGCCCGTCGAAGTCGCCGACCCTGTCGTCGTGCAGGAGGATGTCGATGTCCAGGGTCCGGTCGGAGAACTTGGGCTGGCTGCGGTCGCGGCCGTACTCGTCTTCCAGCTCGGTGAGCCAGTCCTTGAGTTCGGTCGGCGACAGGTCGGTGTCGATGCGCGCCACGCAGTTGAGGAAGTCCTTGCCCGAGAATCCGACCGCTTCGGAACGATATACGGGCGAGACGGCGGTGTTGGCGAAGTTCCGGTAGAGCGCGCGGATGCCGGCGCGGATGTTGGCTTCGGCGTCCTGATTGGAGCCCAGGCCCAGGTAGACGGTGCTCATGGTTTTCGGCCTCGTTCGATGCGGATGCCGACCGACTTCGAACCGCGCACGGCGCCCGGCTTGTCGAGCTCCAGGCGCACCCACTCGACCGGAAACTCGGTCAGCACGATCTCGGCGCAGCGCTCGCCCAGGGTCTCGACCAGCTGGAAACTACTCGACTCGACGAAGGCGATCAGGCGCTTGGCCACCGCCTTGTAATCGAGCGCGTCCTCGATGCGGTCGGTGGCCGCCCCGCGGGCGATGTCGCTGCTCATTTCCAGGTTGAGCCTGACCGTCTGGCGAATCTTGCGTTCCCAGTCGTAAATGCCGATGACGGTCTCGATGTCGAGATCCTTGATGAAGACGATATCCATTGGGTTGGCTGGTTTCCTGGTTGGCTAGTTGGCTGGTTTGGCGGCGCTTCGCGGATGTGTCCCGGGCCAGCCCCGAAGGATATCCAGGCCTCGGTCAAGACGAAGCCAATTTCCTGCTCTGATGGTAGTCCAATCGAGCTGTCGCAAGCCATGTTCGCTGCCACTCAGCCAACCAACCAGCCAACCAGCTAACCCGCCAACGAATCGATGGGCCACCTGGGTCTGACCGCAATCATCCCATCTCGATTGGCCTCAGCACGCCGATACCACCCGGCATGGGCGATCATCGCGCCGTTGTCGGTGCACAGTTTCAGCGAGGGATAGTACACCCGGCCGGGAATGCGGCGCTCGAGTTCGGCGCGCAGGCGGCTGTTGGCGCTCACGCCGCCGGCGATGACCAGGCGCTGCATGCGGGTTTCCTTCAGGGCGCGCTTGCACTTGATGGCCAGGGTTTCGGCGACGGCCTGTTCGAAACCGGCAGCCACGTCGGCATGGTCTTCCGGGGCGACGCGGCCAACCAGTTCGCGGGTGTGGGTCTTCAGGCCGGAGAAACTGAAGTCCAGGCCGGGCCGGTTGGTCATCGGGCGCGGAAACTCGAATCGGTCCGGGTCGCCGCTTTCGGCCAGGCGCGCCACCTCCGGCCCACCCGGATAACCCAGGCCCAGCAGGCGGGCGGTCTTGTCGAAGGCTTCACCGGCGGCGTCGTCGAGGGTCTCGCCGAGCAGGCGGTAGCGCGCGAATCCCTCGACGGCGACCAGCATGGTGTGGCCGCCGGAGACCAGGAGGGCGACGAAGGGAAAGTCCGGCGCCGGATCCTCGAGCAGGGGCGAGAGCAGGTGGCCCTCCATGTGGTGCACGGCGATGGCGGGCACATCCAGCGCGGCGGCCAGCGCCACGCCCGTGGAGGCGCCCACCAGCAGTGCGCCGGCCAGCCCGGGGCCGGCCGTGTAGGCCACGGCGTCGAGCTCGGCGGCGGTCATCTCCGCGCGGTCGAGCAGCTCGCGCACCATGCCCGGCAGCTTGCGCACGTGGTCGCGCGAGGCCAGTTCGGGCACGACCCCGCCGTAGGCGGCGTGATCCGCCTGGGTATAGACCAGGTCCCCCACGAGACCGCGATCGGCGTTGTAGAGGGCCACGCCGGTCTCGTCGCAGGAAGTTTCGATGCCAAGAATGTTTTGCACGTCGGAGATTTGCCGGTTTATAATGGCCAGCTTTCCACAAGTTCTGGATTAGGGAATTTTAATGCCCAGTGTAAAGGTCAAGGAAAACGAGCCGTTTGAATACGCCCTGCGCCGCTTCAAGCGCTCCTGCGAAAAGGCCGGTGTGGTCGCCGAAGCGCGCCGCCGCGAGTTCTACGAGAAGCCGACCCAGGAACGCAAGCGCAAGAAGGCCGCGGCCGTCAAGCGCCACCTGCGCAAGCTCTCGCGCGAACGCGTGAACCGCAAGCGACTCTACTGAGATCCTATTCTAAGCAAATCTCGGCGAGGCGGGCCGGTCATGTCGCTGAAAGCGCAGATCAACGATGACGTCAAGCAGGCGATGCGTTCCGGTGAGAAGGAGCGCCTCAAGACCCTGCGCATGATCACCGCCGCGATCAAGCAGCGCGAGATCGACGAACGCGTCGAGCTCGACGACGCGCAGGTCCTGGCCGTGGTCGAGAAGATGATCAAGCAGCGGCGCGAGTCGGCCGAGCAGTACCGGGAAGCCGAGCGTCCCGAACTGGCCGAGGCCGAAGAGGCCGAGATCCGGATTCTCGAGCCCTACCTGCCCGAGCAGCTCTCCGAGGACGAGCTCGTCGACATCGTCGACAAGGCCATTGCCGAGGCCGGCGCCAGTGAAATGAGCGCCATGGGCCAGGTGATGGGCCTGCTCAAGCCTCGCGTCCAGGGCCGCGCCGACATGGGTGAAGTCTCCAGGCTGGTCCGTTCGCGACTGGCCGGCTGATTCGGCGCCGTAGTGGCCGGCCGGATCCCCGAAGAATTCATCGAATCCCTGCTGGAGCGGACCGATATCGTGGAGATCGTCGGTTCCCGCGTCGATCTCAAGCCCGCAGGGCGCGGCGAGTACAAGGCGCTCTGCCCCTTCCACGACGAGAAGACCCCTTCCTTTACGGTCAGTTCCGACAAGCAGTTCTATCACTGCTTCGGCTGCGGAGCGCACGGCACGGCCATCGGTTTCGTGATGGAGCACGACGGCCTGGAGTTTCCGGCCGCCATCGAGGAACTGGCCCACACGGCCGGCCTGGAAGTGCCGCGTGAGGCCGGTCACGCCCCGGTCAAGAAGCACGATCGCCTCTACCAGGCGCTGAGCCAGGCCCAGACCTGGTTTCGCCGCCAGCTCGGCGCCAGCCAGTCCGCCCGCGACTACCTGAAATCGCGCGGTTTCGACAAGGCCACCGTCGACGAATTCGGCATCGGCTACGCGCCCGATGCCTGGCAGGCCCTGGCCGACTTCCTGGTCAACGAGGGCTTCCGGCCGCAGGAACTGGACGAGGCCGGGCTGGTCACGCGCCGGGACGGGCGGATGACCGACAAGTTCCGCGACCGGGTGATGTTTCCCATCCACGACCGGCGCGGGCGGGTGATTGCCTTCGGCGGCCGCGCCCTGGGTGATCGCGGGCCCAAGTACATGAACTCGCCCGAGACGCCGGTCTTCCACAAGGGGCGCGAGCTCTACCGCCTCTACCAGGTGCGCCGGGGTGGCCTGCCGCCGCGTATCCTGGTCGTGGAGGGCTACATGGACGCCGCCGCCCTGTTCCAGTTCGGCTTCGACAACGCCGTGGCCACCCTGGGCACCTCGGTCACGCCCGAGCACATGAACCTGCTGTTCCGCGCCTCGCCGGTGGTGGTGTTCTGCTTTGACGGCGACCGCGCCGGGCGCCAGGCGGCCTGGCGCGGCCTGGAAGCGGCCCTGCCGGAACTCAAATCCAATCGCGAGGTCCGATTCCTGTTCCTGCCCGAGGGCGAGGATCCCGACTCGCTGGTGCGAGGGCAGGGCGCCGACACGATGACCCGGATGCTCGACGAAGCCAGGCCGCTTTCGGCCTTCTTCTTCGACCACCTGGCCGAGTCGCTGGACATGACGAGCATCGACGGGCGTGCACGCCTGGTGGCGCTGGCCGAGCCGTACCTGGAAAAGCTGCCGGAAGGCGCTTTTTCCGACATGATGCGCGACGAGCTGGTGCGGCGCACCGGGCACGGCGGACGGATCCAGCCCGAAGCAGAGGCGCGGTCAGAACCGGCGCGCCCGAGGGCCGGCGGAGACGACCGGCCGTTGACGCCGGTACAGTACGCGGTGGCGCTGATCGTGCACCGTCCGGGCCTGGCCGCCGGCCTCGAAGAGGACGTGCTCGAGGGGCCCGCCAGCGTTCGCGGGGTCGATTTCCTGCGCGAATTGATTGACTTTTGCCGCCACAAGCCCCAGTTTTCTACGGCTAAGCTTCTCGAGGCCTGGCGCGAGCGCCGGGAAGGCCCCTGGCTGGCCCGCCTGGCGACCCGGGAAGTCATCACGGATCCGGATGAAATGCCGACGGCGCTGGCGCAAACTCTGGCCAGAATCCGTCGTCAAATGGTACAGACCCGAATACGAGCGCTTCAGGAAGCCCAACTGAACGAAGGGGGGCTCGATGAAGACCGAACCAGCGAGCTGCGCCGGCTGTTGAGCCAGCGCACTGAAAATAGTTGATTATGAAAGCCGAAAACGTATCTATGGAAAACGCACCGCGACCGTCTCAGCTCAAGCAGCTGATCCAGAAAGGCCGTGAACAGGGCAACTGGCTGACCTACACCCAGGTCAACGACCACCTGCCCGGCGACATCGTCGATCCCGAACAGATCGAGGACATCGTCAACATGATCAACGACATGGGCATCAAGGTCTTCGAAGAGGAGCCCGAGGATGCCGATGCGCTGATCCTCAACGACTCGGCCAGCACGGACAACGACGACGAAGCCGCCCAGGCGGATGCCGAGGCGGCGCTGGCGGCTGTCGAGAGCGATCTCGGGCGGACTACCGACCCGGTGCGAATGTACATGCGCGAGATGGGTTCGGTCTCGCTGCTCACGCGCGAGGACGAAATCGACATCGCCAAGCGCATCGAGGACGGCCTCAACCAGGTCAACCAGGCGCTGGCGCGTTTCCCGGGCACCATCGAGACCCTGCTCGAAGAGGTCGAGTCCTGGAAGGAAGGCAACCTCCGGCTCAATGAGCTGGTCAGCGGCTTCATCAACCCGACCCTGCTCGCCGAGATGGAGCTGATCTCGCAGGACGCGATGGAAGCGGCCGTCGAGGAAGAGGCCGAGTACATCGACGAGGACGAGGAAGAGGACGAGGACAAGCCGGCCCCGACGGTCAACACCCTGCCCGATCCCGAGCAGGTGACCCAGTTCTTCGACGAGATGCGCAAGCTGCACGAGCGCTTCATCAAGCTCTACGACCGCTACGGCGCCAACAGCCCGAAGGCCTCGGAGCTGCGCGATCTCATCGGCGAGCAGTTCATGCGCCTGAAGCTGCCGCCGCGCCTGTTCGACTACCTGATCGACCGCATGCGCTTCCAGGTGGCGCGCACGCGCGACGTCGAGCGCTCGATCATGCAGATCTGCGTGGAGCGCTGCGGCATGCCGCGCAAGGAATTCATCACCAGCTTCCGCGACAACGCCGGCGACCCCGAGTGGCTCGACGGCCTGGTGCGTCGCCGCAGCAAGTGGGCCAAGGCCATCAAGGATCACGCCGACGACCTGGCGGGCATGCAGGACCGCCTGGCGCGCTTCGAGCGCGACCAGCGCATTCCCGCCGGCGAACTGCTCGAGCTCAACCGCGCGATGTCCATCGGCGAGGCCAAGGCGCGTCGCGCCAAGAAGGAAATGGTCGAGGCCAACCTGCGCCTGGTCATCTCCATCGCCAAGAAATACACCAATCGCGGCCTGCAGTTCCTGGACCTGATCCAGGAGGGCAACATCGGCCTGATGAAGGCCGTCGACAAGTTCGAATACCGTCGCGGCTACAAGTTCTCGACCTACGCCACCTGGTGGATTCGCCAGGCGATCACCCGCTCGATCGCCGACCAGGCGCGCACCATCCG
>JAZBPT010000104.1:0-3968 GCA_036351755.1 Wenzhouxiangella sp.
ATGCCGGTCTTGAACCAGTCGCGGGCGAACTCGTTGTGATAGCCAAGCGCGGAGAGCTTCACCTGGCTGGTCAGGTCGAAATCCCAGGCCAGCGAAAAGCCCTGGTGGTCGTTGTCCATCTGGTCGATTTCCGACAGGCCGTAGCGTCGGTTGGCGTCCCGCTCGAAATCCCCATCGGTCAGGCCGGCGTAGGTCTCGTTGGATGTCTCTTCGGAGTACTGAGCCTTGAACTGCAGGCTCTGGCGTTCGCCGGCCCAGCCGAACTTGACCAGGTAGCTCTGGATGTCGAAGCCGGCGTCGCGATTGCTGCGATCGATGTCCTTGAAGCCGTCGCTGTTGCGGTAGACCGCATCGACGAGCCAGCCGAAGTCGCCCGCGCGTCCGCCGAGCCAGGCATGCGTGTCGTGTTCGCTGTTCTCTCCCATCGTCGTGACGATGCGCCCGGATGTTTCCGACGGAATCGGCGTGGTCACCAGGTTGACGACGCCGCCGATCGTCTGCGGGCCATAGCGCAGCAGAGGGGCGCCCTTGAGGACTTCGACCGCGTGCATCTGATAGACCTGCGGGAAGTAGTAGGCAGCCGGGTTGGAGTAGGGCGCCGGTGCGATCAGCACGCCGTCCTCGAGCAGGGTGATCTTGCTCGAGCGGCCGCCCGCTGCGGCGCGAATGCCGATATTGGGACGCAGTCCCTCGCCGTCTTCCTCGCGGATGTAGACCCCCGGCACGGTCTTGAGCAGTTGATTGATATCGGTGCGCGACTCGACCGCCATCTGCTCGGGGTCGACGACGGCGCCCGTTCCGGACAGCCTGCGGGCGTCGGCGCTCGAGCCGACGATGCGTACCCGGTCGAGCACGCTTAGGAGGCTTTGCTGGACGGCTCGTGCGCGTTCCTCGCGGTCGGATTGCGATGCGGTGTCCCGACCCGCTTCTTCGGCGAGCGCGGTGGCGGCCGCGCCTAGAGCGAGGCCGGTGAGCAGGAGTTTCTTGATCACGAAGAGTCCTTTGAGAGCGGTTGTTGGTGGCGCGCCGCGATTCTAAACGCAAATCATTTTCATACGCAAGCGCAATAATAGTTGCGGGTCGGAATGACCGCCGCCCGCGGCGAAATTCGTTACATTGGGTGCTGGAGCCAATCGAAGAGAATCGGCACATGGATCAGGCAGGCGAGGGCGCCCCGCCCCAGTTCACTTACCACGCGGGCTGGACCGAGCTGACCGAGCGGGATGCGCAGGACGTCATCGAATTCTGGCGGCGCGAGAAGGCGCTGCCGGCCGGACAGGATCCCCGTGGGCGGGTGAGCCAGGTCGTGATGTTCGTTCGCGATGCCGACGGCGAGGTCGCGGCGGTCGGTACGGCGGAGCCTCAGTGGCCCCCGCAACTGGCTCAGCCGGTCTATTACTACCGTAGTTTCGTCTCACCGAAGTGGCGCCATACCCGGGCGGTCTACAACCTGCTGCGCAAGGCCGTGCGCCTTCTGGAGGCCGACGCCGAGGAGCACGACTGGCCCTGCATCGGTGTGATGCTGGAACTGGAGAACCAGCGCTTCGGCGAAACGGGCCGCATGCCCATCTGGCCGCGCATCGAGTTCGTCTACATCGGGCGCAGCCCGCGCGGCCTGGAGTGCCGCGTGCACTGGTTCCGCAAGGCGAAGCTGAAGGACCCCGGCGAGCAGGTCGGCCAGGCAAGGCTGGCCCAGTAGTGGCCGCGGGCGGCCCGTTGCCGCGCTGGCGGCTTCAGGAAGCGGCCGTACGGGGTTGCACGACTTCCTTCAGTGCCTCGTCAGGGAGCGAGTAGCTGATGGCCAGGTGCTTGTCGTTGCCCCCGAGCACCTCGGGAAAACGCATGCCGCCGAGCACCGATACGGCGAACACTTCCTGGACGGCATCTTCGAACTTGAGGAAGCCGACAGTCTGTCCCGAGCGAATGTCGACCACCCAGACGCCACAGTTGCGCTCGCTGACTCTCTCGGTCAGGGATATGCCCGAGAACACGGCCGATTCGCGCACCTGGGACAGTCCGACGAAGGCGTAAGGCCCGAGGAAATCCAGCCCGCGAGTGAATCCTGGCAACTCGGCCACGGTTTCGAGCTGGCCGCTGTCCGGGTCGACCGTTGCCAGCGTACCGTTGCCCGACTCCAGCACCCAGAGTTTGTCCTGGTACCATCGCGGCGAGTGCGGCATGGACAGGCCGCGGCAGATGATCTCGTCGCTCTCGATGTCGATCAGGACGCCGCCGCCTGCCTTGTTTTCGCGCCATCCCCCGGCCGTATCGGAAGTCCCCAGGGCAGTGACGTACTTCGGGCGTCCGTCGACCACTTCCAGGCCATTGAGGTGGCAACGGTCCTCCGCCGCATAGCCGGAGATGAATTTCGGTCGCCAGCGCGGGACGAAACTGTGCTCATTGTCGAGCGTGCACAGGCAGGAAAAGCGGGTATTGACAAGCCAGAGTTCGTCGCCCGCCCAGTCCATTTCGTGGATGTCGATATTGCCGGTGATGTGACCGTGCCGCGGCAGAAACGCCGCATCGTGACGGCCCTCGGGTGGGAGCTTGCGTGCCACTTCAGGCATGTTGCGGTAGTACTCGACGGTGTAGGCTGTGCCCAGCGCCATGCGTCCACCATCGCTGGCCAGGCCCATCGGCCGATTGTAGACGCGGAAATGCGTATTCAGCTTGCCTTCGTTCTCGCGCACGATCACCAGCTTGCCCGCCTGATAGGTGCTGACCAGCAGCGAACTTGCCGCTTGCTGGAGCAGCTTCGGCATGCTGGCCGTGTGCACGCTGCGCAGCGGTGACAAGTCGGGATCCTGAAGTCCGTTTCCCGGGGTTCCAGCGGCCTGCGGGCCGGGCTGCGGGGCCGCCGGGCCGCCGGGCCGCTCGGGTGCACGATTGGGGGCGCCGATGGCGGGTTCCGCGCCGCTTTCTTGACCCGGGTCGCCGTGACTCGATGCGGGCGCGGTCCGGTCGCCGGCTTGCTGCTCCCGCTTGGCCCGAGCGCCCGGGGGAACAACGACCACGGGCTTGCCATCTTCGTCGCGCAGGGCACCGAGTACAATGGTTTGGTAGAGGGCCTGGGCCACGTCCAGGCCGTTCGGCAGCTGCCAGTTGCCCGCGAACATGCCGGCTTGAGCGACGAGTTGTTCCATGGCCTGACGATAGGCCGGGTCGCCGGCCTCGTCCTCTCCGTGCCGGGCGTGAATGCCCTGCCACTGATTGACGTACTGGTCCAGCGCCGCCTCGAGCTTGGGCAGGTGCGGCGCTTCCGCCGGCACGACGCTGCGCAGTTCGGCCATGATCTCCTTGATCAGGCTCTCCAACTCCCAGGGCGACATCACGCGACTGACCCGCACCGTTTCGGTGTCGAGCTCTCGGGAGCCGGTCCCGAGATTGACCTGCCGGGGGCTCATGCCCGATTCGCGCCCGGCATCGAGCGGCCTGTCGGCCGACTTGACCGTCGACCAGAACGTGGCCGAGCCCACCGAGTCGACGACCAGGTAGATCAGTTCGGCATCCGGCGCGGCCGCGTACTCGTAACCTCCCCAGCCGTCCATCAGCCAGGCCTGGCCGGCGGGAATGGTCGCCCGTGATTCCCGACACCGCCAATCGGCGCCTTCGCCGCCGGAAACGACCATGAAAATGCGTGCTCGACGGTGCCAGTAAGCGCCGGCGTCGACCACCCGTTGCGCCGTCTGGCCGGGCTGGACCCGTACCAGCAAGGCTCGTCCGACAATCGTGTCGAGTGCTCCGAGCAGCGCCTTGAGGGAGGGAAGCTTCTCGAGCCACTCCGTCGGCTGCATCCTGCCTTCCATCCGGCCGGCATCGTTTCCGCCCTCGGCGGTGACGAGGGGAAGTATCTCGTGGCCCTCGAGCTTTCTCGGGTGAGCTTGCCAGGCATCGGCATCGGCCACGCCGTTGATCTCTTCCAGAACGCTGGCGGCATCGAAGCGGTAGGGAAGACGAATGAAGGGTGA
>JAZBPT010000105.1:0-8657 GCA_036351755.1 Wenzhouxiangella sp.
CGGGCGCCGCCGGAACCGAGCACCAGCGAGACGCTCTGGCCGGCCCGCGGCTTGTTTTGGCTCTCCATGCGGCGGATTCTAGCGCATTGCCGGCTCGGGCGATGCCGAGCGGGATCAATCGGCGGGTACGTCGAAGGCCTGGCGAACCCAGGCCAGGTAGTGCTGGTCGGTCGACACGATCTTGCCCGGAGAGTCCGAGAGCTTCACCACCGGCTGGCCGTTGCATTCGGTCATCTTGATGACGATGTTGGCGGGCTTCACGCCGGTGTCATGGGTCAGGTTGGTGCCGATCCCGAAGCTGACGTTGATGCGATCGCGAAATCGCCGCCAGATCTCGGCTGCCCGCGGAATGTCGAGCGAGTCCGAGAAGATCAGGTTGCGCGACCCGGGATCGACGCGGTTTTCTTCGTAGTGCGCGATCATGGCCTCGCCCCATTCCATGGGGTCGCCGGAATCCTGTCGCGCGCCGTCGAAGAGCTTGCAGAAGTACATGTCGAAATCGCGCAGGAAAGCGTCCAGGCTGTAGGTGTCGGAAAGCGCAATGCCCAGGTCGCCCCGGTACTCCCGCGCCCAGACTTCGAAGGCGAAGCGCTGCGTCTCGGCCAGGCGCGGCCCGAGGGCCTGGCAGGCCTGGACGAACTCGTGCGCCATGGTGCCGATCGGCACCAGCCCCAGCTCCTTGGCCAGGCGCACGTTGCTTGTGCCCCGGAAGCTGCCGGGGATCTCGCGGGCGAAGGTCCCGACGACCTCCTCATGCCAGTCGCGGGAGAATCGCCTGCGGGTGCCGAAATCCGCGAACACGAATTCGTCGGGACGGTCGAGTTCTCCGACTTGCTCGATCTTGCGTTCGAGCCGTTCCCGTCCCTCGTCGAGCTCATGATCCGGCCAGCTGTGGCGCGAGTACAACTCGCTGATGATGGCCAGAACGGGCACCTCGAACAGGATGGTGTGCAGCCAGGGTCCGCGGATCCGGATGCTCAGCTGCTCGTCCTCCTCGCCGATCTCGACGAAGCGCGACTGCAGGTGGAACAGGCGCAGGAACTCGATGAAGTCCGGCTTCATGTAGCGCAGGCTGCTGAGGAAATTGAGTTCCTCGGGACCGAGCTTGAGCGAACACAGGTGTTCGATCTCGCGCTCCAGGTCCTGGCGGATCGGGCGCAGGTCCACGCCTTTGCTGCGGCACTTGAACTGGTATTCCACTTCCGCACCGGGAAACTGGTGCAGGACGGCCTGCATCATCGAGTACTTGTAGATGTCGGTGTCGAGCAGCGACTCGATGATCATGACGGCTGCTCCAGCTCGTCGCAGCTGTCGATGAACTCGACACCGGCCCGCTCCATGGCGTCGAGCGCCTCTGCGACACTCTCGTCGGCGATACCGCGGCTTGCGGCCCGGTTGAGAATGACCTCGAAGCCGGCCTCCTTCAGTTGGCGCGCGGTGGCCCAGACGCAGAAGTCAGTGGCCAGGCCGCCCACCAGGACGTGGCTGACGTCACGGGCCCGCAGCCACTCGATCACGCCGGTGCTCAAGTTCTCGGCGATGTCGTGGTAGCAGGCGCCGTAGGGGTGCATGTCGAGCTCCACGCCTTTCCAGACGAAGAAGTCGTAGTCCGAAGGGCGGGGCAGGCCGGGAACCAGCTCGAATCCCTCCGTTCCGGGAACGGCGTGCACCGGCCAGTGTTCCTCGACGTTGTCGCCTTCAACGCCCGGCTTGCCGATCCATTCCGGATTCTCGGTGACCCAGACTGCGCGCGGGCTGTGAGCATCCTTGGAACCGAGGCGGTACTTGGCGAATCCCGCCTGGCGGCTGAGCTCGGGACCGATCGTGTCACCTTCGGTCACCGGAAGTTCGTCGGGGCAGATCGGCGTGAAAGTACGCTGCGCATCGACGTCGAAACTGGCGACCTTGTCTCTTTCCGGAATTCGCATGGATGCTCCCGTGAGTCGAACCTTCATGTGTCAACATGCGGATGCGCGGCGCTCAAGCCAAGCCCGGTTCCGCCGCCCGCGGTCTACTCCACGGCGCGGCTCGCGGCCGGAATGGTCTCGAAGAGCTGCTGCTGGCTGTCGCCGTAATCGACCGGGCAGTCGATGAGATGCACCCCGGATCGCCCGAGACAATCGGCCAGCAGCTCGGACAACTGGCTCACGGACTCGACGCGGTAGCCGCTCGCCCCATAGCTTTCGGCATAGCGCACGAAATCCGGATTGCCGAAGTCCAGGCCGTAGTCGGCCAGGCCCATGTCCTGCTGTTTCCACTTGATCATGCCGTAGGCATCGTCGCGCAGGATCAGGATGACCAGGTCGAGTCCCAGGCGCACAGCCGTCTCGAGCTCCTGGGAGTTCATCATGAAGCCGCCGTCGCCGCACACGGCCATGATCTTGCGGCCGGGATAGACCAGGCGCGCCCCGATGGCGGCGGGAAGGCCCGCGCCCATGGTCGCCAGGGCATTGTCCAGCAGCACGGTGTTGGGCTTGCGCGCCTGGTAGTTGCGCGCGAACCAGACCTTGTAGAGTCCGTTGTCCAGGGTCAGGATGCCGTCGTCGGGCATGACCCGGCGAACCTCGTGGACGAGCCGGCGCGGATGAATCGGGCAACCGTCCAGCTCGCGGCCGGAATCGAGGTCCACGGCGAGCGCCCGGCGCACCTTGTGGCCGAAGGAGAAGTCCCAGTGGTCCTGGACGCGCAGGCGTTCGCCGATCTGCCAGATCGCATTGGCGATGTCGCCGGTGACTTCCAGCTGCGGGAAATAGACCGGGTCGACCTCCGCGCTGAAGAAATTGACGTGGATAACGGTGCGCCGGCCCTCCTCCATGATGAACGGGGGTTTCTCGACGACGTCGTGCCCGACATTGATGATGCAGTCGGAGCGGTCGATCATGCGGTGACAGTAGTCTCCGTCGGAAAGGGCCGCGTTGCCCATCCAGCAGTCGCCGGTCTCGTCGACCACGCCCTTGCCCATCTGGGTGGTCACGAACGGAATCCCGGTGTTCTTCACGAAGCGGCGCAGCATGCGCGCGGTGACCTTCCGATTCGCCCCGGCGCCGATGAGCAGCAGGGGATGCCTGGCTTGCTCGATGGCAGCCACCGCCCGGGCGATGGCCTTCTCCTCGGCGATCGGGCGGCGCGTCTGGCTGGCGGGGATGGGGCGCTCGTCGGTTTCCTCCCGCGCGATGTCCTCGGGCAGCTCGAGGTGGGTGGCGCCGGGCCGTTCCTCCGCCGCCTGGCGAAACGCCTCGCGCACGCGCGCCGGAACCGTGGCGGCCGAGACGATCTGGCGGGTGAAGCGCGTGACCGGGCGCATGAGATCGACCACGTCGATGATCTGGAAATGCCCCTGCTTGGAGGTTTTGATCGGTTTCTGCCCGGTGATCAGCACCAGCGGCATGGCGCCGAGCTCGGCGTAGGCCGCCGGCGTGACCAGGTTGGTGGCCCCGGGGCCCAGCGTCGACAGGCACACGCCCGGCTTACCCGTCAGCCGCCCGTAGCAGGCCGCCATGAAACCCGCCCCCTGCTCGTGGCGGGTGACGATCAGGCGGATGTCGGACTGGCGCAGGGCCTCGATCAGATCGAGGTTTTCCTCGCCCGGCACGGAGAAGACGTACTCGACGCCTTCGGCTTCGAGGCAGCGAACGAAAAGATCTGCAGCATTCATGGGCCAATGGTGCCCGAACGGCCGTGAATGTACCAGCCGGGCGGCGGCTGCGCCGCCGCGACCACGCCGGTACCCGCTTGCAGCGGCTCTCGCGCAGTGGCAATCTTCCCCCATGACGACCAACGCCGATTACCGCGCCGCCTACCGGCAGGAGAACATCGGCCCGAATTACTCGGGCAGGGCGCATTTCGGCTTCGTGCTGGTCTTCACCCTGGGCGGCATCGCGCTGTGTGCCTGGCAGCTCGAGGCCGTCTCGACGCTGGAATGGCTGGCCGTGCCGTTGACCTTCGTGTACGCCAACCTGGTCGAATACGTCGGCCACCGCTGGGTCATGCATCGTCAGGTGCCGGGCCTGGGCTTGATCTACAAGCGCCATGCCGGCCAGCATCACCGTTTCTTCACCGACCGCCATATGGCGCTCGAGGGCTGGCATGACTGCCGCGTGGTGCTGTTTCCGGCGGTGCTGATGGTGTTCTTCTTCGGCGTCTTCGCGCTGCCTTCAGGGCTGCTGCTCGCCTGGCTGGCCACGCCCAACGTGGCCTGGCTGTTCGTGGCCACGGCGCTCGGCTACTACCTGAACTACGAGCTGCTGCACCTGGCCTACCACCTGCCGGACGACTCGCCGTTCCTGCGCCTGCCGTTCCTCAAGCGCCTGCGGCGCCTGCATCACCGCCATCACGACACGACCCTGATGGCCCGCAAGAACTTCAACATCACCTATCCGATCGGCGACTGGCTTTTCCGCACCAGGGCTTGAAGATCTGGTCTTTGCAGTGCGCAACGAACGTCGCGGTCACTCCAGGGTCTGGATGAAAGCGTCGGCTTCGGCGATGGCCTCGTTCATGGCTTCAATCAGGGCCTGCGTGTCGTTCTCGATGCCCGCAAGTTCGTTGCGCAGAGCCGAAATGGCCCGTGCATTGAGATTGTGCTTGAGGAAAAGCACCTGGTCCTCGAAGGACTGAAGCACCGGATCCATCGTCGCCTCGGCACGCTCCATGGCCGCGATCATGCGTTCGTAGCGCCCCTGCGTCTCGCGCAGCAAATCGCGTGAGCGACGGCGCAGGTCCGCGCTCTCGTAGTCGTCGAGCTCGTCCGACCATTCGTCGAAGAGGTCTTCGGCCACATCGCGGACTTCGTCGATGCGCTCGCGCACCCGCTCGGCGTCTTCGACGCTGCGCTCGTAGGCGCCGCTGAGCCGGTCGTAGAGGTCTTCGAGTTCACCGCCGTCGAAGCTTACCGTCGCCCGGAACTGCTCCAGGGCGGAAGCGAACTGCTGCTTGGCGTCGTCCTGCGCGTCGCGGGCCGATTCGACCCGGCCGGAGAGGATATCGCGCTTTTCGACGCCGAAGGCCTCGAGCGTTCGATACTTGACGGCCTGGCAGCCGGCCAGCGTGGCGGCGGCCAGGATCAGGAAGAGGGCGACTCGCGCCCGGGCGCTTGGCGTGCTGTTCATCGGGAGGCCTCCGGGGTGAGGAATGTCTGCATGATAACCGGCCTTCCCGGCGAACCCGACCGGTTCGGCCCGGGACGACGGAGCGGGGGCACATCCGCATTCCCGCCGTCCCGGGTCTCCGAGTCGGTTGCGGCCGCTAGCTTTCCTGCGAGGCCACCATGCCGGTGCGTTCGCGCCCGGTGATTCGCTGCACGAAATGGACCAGGTCGTCGCCGATCAGGTAGAGGATCGGGATCAGGCCCAGCGTGATGACCGTGGCGAAGAGGATGCCGAAGGCCAGGGAGGTCGCCATGGGCACGACGATCTGCGCCTGCAGGCTTTTCTCGAAGAACACGATCGGGGCCAGGCCCAGGAAGGTCGTCGCCGAAGTCAGGATGATCGGACGGAAGCGTGCCCGGGCCGCCTTGATGGCGGCGTCGATGCGTGACTCGCCCGCGCGGCGGTGGCGGTTGACGAAATCGACCAGGATCAGGCTGTCGTTCACGACCACGCCGGCCAGGGCGATGATGCCGAAGAAGCTGAGCATGCTGATCGGAATGCCCAGGATCAGGTGGCCGACGACGGCGCCGACCATGCCGAAAGGAATCACCGACATGATGAGCAGCGGCTGCAGGTAGGAACGCAGCGGAATGGCGATCAGCGCATAGATCAGGAAGATGGCCAGGCCGGTGCCCATGAGAAGATCGCTGCGGACTTCCTGCTGGCTTCGTGTCTGCCCGGACACCCGGTAATCGACGTTGGGGTAGCCGGCGAGGATCTCGGGCAGGTGCTGCTCGCGCAGTTCGCCGGTGATGCGGCCCGGCTCGGCCACATCCTTGTCGACGCGCGCGGTCACGCTGATCGAGCGCTGCCGGTCGTAGCGGCGAATGACCGAGGGGCTGCTGCCCACTTCGACGTCGGCCACGGCGCCGAAGGGAACTTCCGAGCCATCCGGCGTGCGGATGCGCATGGCTTCCAGGTAGCCCTCCGACGTACGTTGCTCGCGCGGGTAGCGCACCATCACGCGCACGTCGTCCTGGCCGCGCTGGATGCGCTGGACTTCCTCACCGAAGAAGGCCTGGCGGACCTGGCGCGCCAGGTCCTGCTGGCTCAGGCCCAGCACCTCGGCCTCGGGCTTGATGTCGAGCTGCAGTTCCTTGAGACCGCCCTCGAAGGAGTTGCGGATGTCGTAGGTGCCTTCGTAGCCCCGCACGCGGCTCTCCAGCGCTGCCGCGGCGGCCTCGAGCTGGCCGAGGTCGTTTCCGACGAGCTGGAACGAGATGTCCGGTCCACCGCCGCCGGGGCCGCCACCGGCATTGCCGATGCGCAGGCCGCGTGCGCCCGGGATTTCCCCGACGGCTTCGCGCCACTCGCGCTGCAGTTCGTTGATGTTGACCGGGCTCTCTTCCTGTTTGGCCAGTTCCACGAGCATGCCGCCGGAGGTATCCGAGCCCGACCAGGCGAAGACCGTGCGGACGATGTCCTGCTCGAGGCTGTGTTCTTGCTTGAGCGCCTGTTCGGTCTCGTCGAGCTTCTCGGCCAGGTAGTCGATGTTGGCGTGCGTGACGTAGGCCGGCGTGCCCTCGTTCATTTCCAGGTCGACTTGCATGAAGTCGCCGGCGAAGTCGGGGAAGAAGACCACGCGCATCAGGCCGCTGACGATCAGGCCAAGGGAGAGGATCAGGACCGAAATGAAGGCGGCCAGCGCCAGGTAGCGATTGCGCAGCAGCACACCGAGCGACGGCAGGTAGAAGCGTTCGACGAACTTGTAGAGCCCGTCGGAGAAGCTTCGCTGGAAGCGGATGAAGCGGTTGCTGGTATCCGGCTCGTGCTTCTTGACGCGCATGTGCGCCAGGTGAGCCGGCAGGATCAGCTTGGATTCGATCAGGGACATGAACAGGCAAAGCACCACGACCCACCCGATGGCCGCGAAGAACTGGCCGGAGATGCCCGAGATCATGAGGATGGGCAGGAAGGCGGCAATGGTGGTGAGCACACCGAATGTCGCCGGAATGGCTACCTTGTAGACGCCGTTGACCACGTTGTCGACCGAGTGACCGTGGTTGCGTATCTCGGTATACGCCGACTCGCCCATGACGATGGCGTCGTCGACGACGATGCCCAGCACGACGAGGAAGCCGAAAAGGCTGATCAGGTTGATCGTCACGCCGAAGGCCGGCAGCATCCACAGCGCGCCGAGAAATGCCACCAGCAGACCCACCATCACCCAGAATGCCAGTTTCAGGCGCAGGAACAGGGTGAGGATCAGGAAGACCAGGATGGCGCCGGCCACCAGGTTCTTGCCCATCATCTCCATGCGGCCCTGTAGGTAGTAGGAAATATCGGCCCACCAGTCGACGCTGATGCCGGCTGGAAGCTCTTGTTGCTTCTCGGCGATGTAGTCGCGCACCTGCTCGGAGACCGCCAATGCGTTCTGCTCGCCCACGCTTAGCACTCGGATGGCCGTGGCCGGCTGCCCGTTGTGGCGTGCATAGCGGGCGCGCTCGACGAAGCCGTCGTCGATGTTGGCAATGTCGCGGACCAGCACTTTCGAGCCGTCGGGATTGCTTCGCACCACGATGTCTTCGAAGTCGCGGCCGACATAGGCCTGGCCGACGGTACGGACCAGGACATCCCCGCCCGCCGTCTCTATTCGGCCGCCGGGCAGGTCGAGGGAGGAGGCGCGAATGGCCCGGGCGACTTCACCCAGGGTCAGATCGTAGGCGCGCAGAGTTTCCTCGCGCACCTCGATACCGATTTCGTAGGCGCGGGTGCCGACCATCTCGGCACGCGACACCGAGGGCAGGGCGATGATCTCGTCGCGGATGTCGCGCGCGGCCTCCTTGAGCGTGCGCTCGTCGACTTCGCCGAAAACCGACACCCAGATGACTTCCTGTGTCCAGGTATTGCGCTGGTAGACCGGTCTCTCGGTCTCGGCCGGGAAGGTCGAAATCGAGTCCACCCGGGTCTTGATCTCGTCGAGCACCTCGAGCACGTCGTATTCCTGGTCGACCTCGACCTGGACGCTGCCCGAACCTTCGCGGCCGGTGGCGACGATCTCGTCGATGCCCTCGATGTCCTGGATGGCCTCTTCGATCTTGATCAGCACGCCCTGCTCGACGTCGCGCGGCGTGCCGCCGCGATACGGCACCGTGACCGTGACGTAGTTGGTCTCGATCTGCGGCTGGATTTCCTTGGTGATCGTGAATGCCGTGACCACGCCGCCGGCAAGCAGGCACAGCATCAGCAGGTTGGCCGCCACGGAGTTGTGGGCGAACCAGGCAATGATGTTGCCGTACCAGTTGCGTTCGGGGTTCATTACGAGTCCTCCGTCTGCGCGGCCACTTCCTGCGATTCGCCGTCTTCCGAGCCGGCTTCGTCCTGGGCCGGGAGGATGCGCAGTTCGGGTTCATCTGAACCGGGTTGGCGAACATTCAGCTTCGTGCCGGGAATCGGCGTCGTGATGGCCGTGGTGATCACCCGCTCGCCCGGTTCGATGGAGTTCGACAGGTAGACGCGTTGCGCCGTCGAACGCACCACGTCGACGTTGCGAATCTCGAGGCGATTGTC
>JAZBPT010000106.1:0-16626 GCA_036351755.1 Wenzhouxiangella sp.
GCGCGCACTGGCGCGGCTGGTGCGCCGCTACCACCCCGAAGGCGATCGCATCCGCCCCGACGACATCGTCTCCGAGTTCCAGCGCGTCATCTACCGCGAGCTGGACATGAAGGCCGAAGCAGCCAGCGCGTCCCTGCTTCGCCGCAACTTCGACGGCCGCAAGGATCTCTACATCCCGGCCATCCACTGGCAGCAGACCGCCTCACGCGTTCTGACCATGGAGCGCGTCGAAGGCGTTTCGGTCAAGGACATCCCGGAGCTCAAGCGCCGCGGCGTCAACCTCGAGCGCCTCGCCCGGCGGGGCATCCAGGTCTTCTACCGGCAGGTCTTCTTCGACAATCTCTTCCACGCCGACATGCATCCGGGCAACCTGCTCGTCGACACGAGCAATCCGGAAGATCCCACGTGGATCGCCCTGGATTTCGGTATCGTCGAAAGCCTCACGCCGCAGGATCTCTATTACATCGGCGAGAACTTCCTGGCGATCTTCAACCGCGACTACCGGCGCGTGGCCGAACTGCACATCGAGGCCGGCTGGGTGCCGGCGGACACGCGCGTCGATGAATTGGCGGCAGCCGCCCGAACCGTCGGCGAACCGAATTTCACCCGCCCACTGGAGGAAGTCAGCTTCGCCGAGATGGTGATCGAACTGTTCTCGGTCGCCCGGCAGTTCAAGCTGACCCTTCAGCCGCAGCTGATCATGCTGCAGAAGACCCTGCTCAACATCGAAGGCATGGGCCGCGACCTCTATCCGCGCATCAACATCTGGGACGTGGCCAAGCCCGAGCTGGAAGCCATCTTCGCCGAGCGCTACGGGCTGCGCCGCACGGCCCGACGCTTTTTCGAGGAAACCCCGGCCCTGCTGGCTCGCACGCCCGAGTTGCCGGGGCTGGTTCACGACTTCCTGAAAACGGCCGGATCGGGCCGTCTTCGCACCCGCATCGATTCCGAAGACCTCGAAAGGCTGGCGGCGGAGCTGGGGCGGCACAATCGCCGGCTGCCGGGCGCCATCTTTGCCGCCGGCCTGGTCGTCTCGGGCGCTGTCCTGGCCGGCTACGATGTCGCGCCGCTGGTGAGCGGATACTCCCTGCCGGCCGGGGTCGCGGTGCTGGCCGGGCTGGTGCTCGGCTGGCGGGCCTGGCGCTGAAGCCAATCCTGCGCAACGCCTGATGGAATCAGGGCGCGTCGATCTCCTCGACGTGGCCGTTGTACCTGAACGATGCATGGCGCAGCTTGCCGCCTTTTTCGAAGTCCAGCTCGATGGTTCTCGCGCGCTGGATGCGGTCGAGCATTTCGGCATCGAGCTGGAATTTCTCCTGCATCATCTCGCGACTGACGGGCGGCAGATGCCGGCGCCGGTCGGGCCCGCCGAAGCGCAGCTGGTTGTAGCGAGACCAGCCGACGATGGCGAGCGCGGTCACCGCCACCACGATGGCGTAGCCGGTGAGCGTCAACAGGTAGTCGCTTCGCTCGGGATCGAGCATGTACTCCCTGAAAGAACTCACGCCGAACCACCACGCCGCCAGGCTCACCAGCGGCGCAAACAGATAGAGCCAGAGAACCCAGGCGATGAAGGTGATCGTGGAAAACAGCGCCCGTCTTCCGGGAGGCTGAAGATCGGGCCGGTAGATGATCTCCGGATGCTCGGGCGTATGCCGCGTCATGGCCGCACCCCCCGATCGGGGCTGGTCCAGATGGCGCGTTCGCCGTGCCCCTTGACCAGGGCCTTGGGGACGGCTGCCACCGTGGTCAGCATGCTGATGAGCCAGAAGCCCAGCGGATACCAGATCACCCAGAAGTAGATGCGCCACAACCCCTTTTCATAGCGGCTGTCGATCAGCAGGCTCACGGCGAACTGGACAAGGCAGGTTACGCCGAGGAGAACCCCGTTCCATTCCGGAAGGATGCTGGCCACCCGCAGGGTCTCGGGCAACGGCACGACCAGTCCCAGGAAGTAGAGAAAGAAGATCGTGGCCATCACGTAGGCCCAGATCACGCTCAGGGTGTACTCGAACACCACGCCCCACATGCGCCGCTGCCGCCAGCGCAGGGCCTTGAGACCATAGCGCAAGAGCACTTCCACGCCGCCCTGCGCCCATCTCAGCCGTTGCTTCCAGAGGCCGCGCAGGGTCTCGGGCATGAGAATCCAGCACAGGGCGTTCGGTTCGTAGCGCACATCCCAGTGATCGGCCTGGAGCAGCCAGGTCACGTCGATGTCCTCGGTCACCATGTCGGTATTCCAGTAGCGATTGCGGTGCAACGCGGCCTTTCGATAGCCCGACACCACGCCCGATACCGTGAAAATGCGCCCATAGATGCGCTGGGCGCGCTTGATCAGGCCGATGATCGAAGAAAACTCCCCGACCTGGAGTCGTCCCAGCATGGTCGAGCGATTGCGGATTCGCGGGTTGCCCGTGACGGCACCGACCCGGGGACCATTGAGGAAGTGCCACATCATCCACTGGATGGCCGTCTTGTTGAGCACGGCATCCCCGTCGATGCAGAACAGGAACTCGTACCGGGAGGCCACGGCCGCGACTCTGAGCCCCATGGCCTTGCCCTGGTTGGACGAGAAGTGGATGACGCGAACGTTGTCGTGCTCGGCGGCGAAACCGTCGAGAATCTCACCCGTGTCATCCGTGCTGGCGTCGTTGACGGCGATGATCTCGAAGTTCGGATAGGTCTGCTTGAGCAACCAGTCCATGGTCTCGCGAACTTGCCCGCCCTCGTTGTGGCAGGGCAGCAGGATCGAGCAACCGGGATACTCGTCGAGTTCCGGCGGCTCCTCCGGCGTGCGCGCAATTCGGCGTTCCCAGTGAAAGAAGTACCAGATACCACCGATCATCCACAGCCAGGCCATGAAGAGCGGGTAGAAGAACGCGAAATTGAACAGCGTGGCCAGCAGGCCCGTGCTGTCACCCCAGGGCAACATGGACAACTCCCCTTGATTCGGTTTTATACGTGCGCTGCGTGCAGGCCGGCATCAGAAGACCCCCCTGAGCCAAAGTTGTCCGTCGACGCGGCTCTCGCGGTCGCCGTCGTAGACGCGACTGGAGATTCCCACGCCGTAGTGGACGAACCAGTGCTGGCTGACCTGCCAGAGATGTTCATATCGAGCAAGCCCGATTGCGTGCGTACCGTGATGCTTCTGCCAATAGGCGCCGCCACCCAGCACGAAGCGCTGCGTCAGCGAATGCTCGTAGCGACGCCAGGTAAGCCAGTCGTGCTGGATCACGTAGGCCAGCGATGCATCCTCTTCCGGGTTGTAGTACGGACCGCCGGTCTGGCTTGCCCGGGCGGCATAAAGGTCCAGCGTGCCGTCGGTCGTGTGGTGGGCCGAGACGTGAGGCCGATGGCCGAGTGAGAGCAGCACCGCGTCGCGCTCGTTGCCGTCGGAGATTGCCAGACGGGATACTCCCAGGCGCAGGTTCAACGACTCGTGGGCTTGCCAGCGCACGGCCGCCTCGGCTTTCCAGCCGTCGAGACCCTGGCCGCGGGCACGCAACGGCACATCCGTGGAGAAACTCTCGTAGCGAGTCGCCAGGCTCCAATGGTCGTCGAGCTGCCAGTCCCAGGCCGCGGTGAAACCCGCTTCATCCGCCCCACGGCGGTTGCGATGGAATTCCAGATTCACCCGATGACCCGCGCGCCGGTAGTCCAGCCCCAGGCCGAGGCGGTCGTATTCGGCTTCGCCCTCGGGAAAGGTGGCATCGCTGTACTCACTGCGCAGATAGGGCTGCAGGTAGCTCCCGATCCAGGGTGCCGACAGCCGCATGCGCCAGGCGCGATCGCGGCTGCCGAACTCCCGGACCCCGTCGCTCTCTCCGTATTCGCCATGCGACCAGTACGACCATCGATCCCGGGTTCGCCAGTCGGCCCAGCCCCGCTGCACGTGGCGATCTTGCGGATGCGTCTCGTAGAGCGACTCCAGTATTCGGCCCGTCTCGCGGTAGCGTCCCAGGTCCCGCAGCAGCGCGGCATGCAGCAGCCGCAGATCGGTGCTCTCCGTCGTTTGGGCCAGCAAGGGCTCGATCAGGTCGAGGGCGCGCCGACTCCAGCCCCGCCATCGATAAGTGGTAGCCAGCGAGCGAGTCACCGCCGCACTTTCGGGATGATCGGCGACAAGCGCCTCGAGCCGGACCATCGCCTCCTCGAGGCGATTAGCGTATCCCCGACCCATTGCTGCGGTAATACGCGCATCGCGGTGCAGGCGTGATCCTGAGGCGACTTCCGGGTGTTCGACCAGCGAATCGATCGTCGCCAGTGCAGCAGAGAAGTCCTCCTGCTCGAGCCGGGCCCAGAACAGGGGCTGCAGGGTCTCGAGACGCCCGGGCTGGCGTTCGAGCACGCGTTCATAAAGCGCCTCGGCCTCTTCGGGGCAGCGCAGGTACAGGTAGGCATCCGCCGCGGCGACCGTGACGTAGACGGGCGGCTCCAGGCCATCGGCCTGCAGCGACTCCCAGGCGGCTACGGCTTCCTCCATGGACTCGCGCGTTCGCAGCGCCACCAGGCGATCGAAGCGACTGCGCCGCAGGGATTGTTCATCGGCCTCGGGATGTGCCATAGCCCGATCGATCAGCGCGATCGCCCCGTCGATCAGGGCGTTGCGCTCGGCAATGCGGTCGGCGGCACCGGCGGCACGGATCTTCTCCGCGGCCTGATCGCCCAGGGCGCGAGGCGCGCTGTCCTCCTGCGCCAGCGCCGGGGCTCCGAGCAGAATCAGCAGCAAGGCGCCGGCAACAATAGCCCGGCTCCGGCTCAGACCGGAAACGAAATCGATTAACAAAGGAATCCCCTTTCTTGTTCTGTCCCAGGCGGCTCAGGAACGCTGCCAGGAGCGCGGTCGCCAGGAAGTGTGATTTATATCACAAAAAAGGAGCTTTTCAACCCCTGCTGGATCGATTATCCGGATTCGGTACCGGCAAAGCGGCGGTAGTCTTCCAAGGCATCGGACAGGCCGGCCTCGTAGAAGCGTTCGCCGTGCGCGACGGTCGCCCGGTGGGGCTCGGAGCCGATCCGCCCATCCGGGAAGCGTTTGCGGTAGTCGACCGCGTCGCGAATCGGGCCATCGGGGGCGCGCACCGGATCGAGGGCTTCGTCTCGCGCCAGCTCGGGATAGGCATGCCAGGTCAGGGCAATTTCCGAGGGTGTGGCGTGACTGCCGTCGGCATCACCATAGAGTTCGCGCGCCAGGGCCTGAACGCGCTTGCCGGCAAACCAGTTGCCCGTCTTCATGCACAGGCCCGACGGGCGCCGCTCGAGGCTGGATTCAGCCCAGATTTCGGCGAATGCCGCGTTCACCGTGGCGATATTGCCGCCATGGCCGTTGAGGAAGTAGAAATGCGTAAACCCGTGGGCGGCCAGGGAGGTCACCACGTCGTTCACCACGGCCATGAGCGTGGACGGACGCAGGGTGATCGATCCCGGAAACCCCAGGTGGTGCTGGGCCATGCCGATACTCAGGGTCGGCCCGACCAGGATGCCCGCCCCGGCCATGCCGGCGGCAATGGTTTCGGGGCAGATGGCGTCGGTACCGATCAGGCCGGTCGGCCCGTGCTGCTCGGTCGACCCGATGGGAATGACGATGCCGCTCGAATGCTCGAGGTAGGACTCGACTTCGGGCCAGGTCGCGCGCTGGAGAAACATACTCGAATTCCTTGACGATGAAACGGAACGATTATGCCTGCGGGGGCCGGCCGGCGACCCTCAGGTCGTGATGCGCCGCACCACGGGACGCATGGGTCGCTCGCAGGCCGCCAGGTGACCGACCAGGCCGTCGGGAAGCGCCAGGTTCGCCAGCGCCATGCCGGCCGCGCCTTCCCACTCGGTGGGGAGCCGGCGGATGGCGGGCGGCTGCCAGTCGAGAGCGATCTCGCCAAGACAGCCCGCCAGGCCGCAGCCCCTGGCCTTGACCAGTGATTCGCGGGCCGTCCACTGCCTGAGAAACTGACGGGAACGGAAGGGCTCGTCGAGGCCGACGATCCATTCGGCCTCGTCGGGCGAGAGGAAGCGCCGGGCGAGCAAAGGGGCGCGCGGCAGCCGCCGCTCGACTTCGAGATCGATACCCACGGCGACTCCCACGGCCACGGCCACCGCCACCCAGTCACCGGAGTGCGAGAGGTTGAATTGCAGGGCGCTGTCTGCGTGAGCGCCGCCGAGCATGGGCTTCCCGCGCTCGCTGCGAACAATCTCCAGAGACTTGCCGGGGCAGCCGAGGTAGGCAGCGAGCAACAGGCGCAGGAAGAACTGCTGCTGCACCCTTTGACGCAGGATGCGTTCGCGCCGGTTTTCGCCTCGCGGACCGGCGTCCAGCGGCATCTCGCTCAGGCGGGTAATCCAGACGTCGACTTCGCCGCCGGCAGGCATGGGGCGCGAGCGGATGGGCAGGCGGACGGTTTCGATGCTCATGGCAGGGCTCCGAAGCCAGGCGTCCCCGCCACTCCAAAGCCGCCGCGGTCTCGTGCATGCTCGAGGTCAGCGGGAACCACTCCTCCAAGGGCGTAGACCGGCAGCGGAGCGCGCCGGCACAGGCGAGCGAAAGCTTCCCAGTCGAGCGAGCGGGCACGGGGAAGACCGCCGTCGGCACTATCGGGAGAGAGCGTGACGAAATCCAGGGCCAGCGCCCCCGCCCGCGCCAACTCCGCTGCATTCCGGCAAGATGCAGCAACCAGGAAGTCGCCCCCCAGTGGCCGCCCGGAGAATTCGCGCAACCGCTCGCCGGCCAGTTGGACGCCGTCGGCGCCGCTTTGGAGCGCCAGCTCGGGCTCACCGCAGAGCAACCAGCGCGCGCCGGAGTCGGACATGAGCCTTCCGAACTCACGGGCCAGGTCGACCCGATCAGCAGGATCGAGGGACAGGGCTTGCAGCTGGAAAAACCGGATGCCGCGCTCGAGGCATCCCTCGGCCCATCTCAGCACGCCGTCGGGAGCGCCCAGGGCGTCGGAATCGGGAGTGATGGCGTAGTAGGGGTCGAGGGTGAAGGCCCGCACGATGGGCCGGTCCGCCGCCGGCATCGGTAGGGCGGCCATGTCGCTCTCGGTAACCCACTGCAGCGACTGACCTTCCTGCCCCACCGGCTCACCGCTCCACTCGTCCACCGCGTAGAGCTGCAGGCGGACGGTGAGTTCGGGGTACTCGTGCGTCAGCGCCAGCCAGGGCCGGGCCGAAGCGACGGTGATCGCCAACTCCTCGGTCATCTCGCGGGCGAGTGCCTGGGGCCCGGTTTCGCCGGGCTCTCGCTTGCCGCCCGGAAACTCCCAGGTCCCGGCAAGGTGCTTGCCTTCGGGCCGCTCCGCCAGGAGGACGCGCCCCCGCTCGTCGCGGACGATCCCTGCGACGACTTCGATCAGCTCGCCTGGGTCGGGCGTCTCACCGGCCACCCGAGGCCTCTCAGGCCAGGCGACCGTGGCACTGCTTGTACTTCTTGCCCGAACCGCAGGGACAGGGCTCGTTGCGCCCGACCTTGCGGCCTTCGCGCACGAAGGTGTCCGGCTTGGCGTCACCCTGGGCGCCGCCCTGCCCGCCCGCGGGGGCCGCACCGTCGGTGGCCGACTGAGCCTCAGCGTGCTGGAACTGCATCGGGGCCTCGCGGCGGCGTTGCTGATCGACCGCCTCGACATCGTCCTCGTTGCGCACGCGCACCCGAGCCAGGCCCTTCATCACCTCGTGCTTCATGTTGTCGAGCATCTCGGTGAACATCTCGAAACCCTCGCGCTTGTATTCCTGCTGCGGCTTCTTCTGGGCGAAGCTGCGCAGGCCCACGCTGCGTCGCAGGTAGTCCATGCTGGCAAGGTGTTCCTTCCACTGCTGGTCGAGAATCGACAGCATCAGGGCCTTTTCGAACTGTCGCATCACCGAGGAACCGACCATTTCTTCCTTGGCCTGGTAATGCGCCTCGACGGCCTCCATCACCTTGCGGCGCAGCCCTTCCTCGGCCAGGTCGTCGTCTTCTTCGAGCCAGCGCTGGATGGGTACCTCGATGCCGAACTCGCCCTCCAGGGCGCGTTCGAGGCCTTCGGTATCCCACATCTCGTCGATGGAGCCCGGCGGCACGAACTGGCTGATCAGGTTATCGAACACCTCCTCGCGAATCGAGTCGATAGTGTCCTTGATGTCGTCGGCTTCCATCAACTCGTTGCGCTGGGTATAGATGACGCGGCGCTGGTCGTTGGCCACGTCGTCGTATTCCAGCAGGTGCTTGCGCATGTCGAAGTTGTGCGCCTCGACCTTGCGCTGGGCGTTCTCGATGGCACGATTGACCCAGGGATGCTCGATGGACTCGCCATCGCGCATGCCCAGCTTCTGCATCATGCCGCTCATGCGCTCGGATGCGAAGATGCGCATCAGCGGATCCTCCAGCGCCAGATAGAAGCGCGTCGAACCCGGGTCGCCCTGGCGACCGGAGCGCCCGCGCAACTGGTTGTCGATTCGACGGGATTCGTGGCGCTCGGTGCCGATGATGTGCAGGCCGCCGGCCTCGATGACCTGGTCGTGGCGTTTCTGCCAGTCTTCCTTGACCTTGCGGCGCTCGGCCTCGCTGGCGTCCTCGCCGAGGTCGCGCAATTCGGCCTCGAGATTGCCGCCCAGAACGATATCGGTGCCTCGGCCAGCCATGTTCGTGGCGATGGTCACGTTCCCGGGACGGCCGGCCTGCTCGATGATGTGCGCCTCGCGCTCATGCTGCTTGGCGTTGAGAACCTCGTGCTTGATGCCGGCTTTCTTGAGCTCGCGGGAGATCAGCTCGGAGCTTTCGATCGATGTCGTACCCACGAGTACGGGCTGCCCGGCGGCCACCCGCTCCTTGATGTCGTCGACGATGGCGTCGAACTTTTCCTGCTTGGTCAGGAAGACGAGGTCGGCGTTGTCCTGGCGGACCATCGGCTTGTGGGGGGGGATGACGACCACTTCCAGGCCGTAGATCGACTGCAGCTCGTAGGCCTCGGTGTCGGCGGTGCCGGTCATGCCCGATAGCTTGTCGTAGAGCCGGAAGAAGTTCTGGAAGGTGATCGACGCCAGCGTCTGGTTCTCGCGCTGGATGGGCACGCCTTCCTTGGCCTCGACGGCCTGGTGCAGGCCTTCGGACCAGCGGCGCCCCTGCAGGGTGCGGCCGGTGAACTCGTCGACGATGATCACCTCGCCGTCGCGAACGATGTAGTCGGTGTCCTTGTGGAACAGGTGGTGTGCTCGCAGGGCCGCGTTGAGGGTGTGCATCAGGCTCAGGTTGGCCGAATCGTACAGGCTCGCGCCGGATTCGATCATGCCGGCGTCGGCCAGCAGCTTCTCGACCTTGGCCATGCCCTCTTCGGTGAGATAGACCTGCTTGGTCTTCTCGTCGATCGTGAAATCCCCGGGCCCGTCCTCTTCCTCCTGCGGCTGAAGTTGGGGAACGATGCGATTCATCTTGAGGTAGATGTCCGGACCCTCGTCGGTCGGGCCGGATATGATCAGCGGCGTACGCGCCTCGTCGATCAGGATGGAGTCGACTTCGTCGACGATGGCGAAGTGGCGACCACGCTGAACGCGCTGCTCCAGCGAGAACGCCATGTTGTCGCGCAAGTAGTCGAAACCGAATTCGTTGTTGGTGCCGTAGGTGACGTCCGCGTTGTAGGCCTCGCGCTTGGCGTCCGGGCTCATGCCGGGCACGGAGACGCCGACGGTCAGGTCGAGGGCGGCATAGATCGGCTTCATCCACTCGGCGTCACGCCGGGCCAGGTAGTCGTTGACCGTGACCACGTGGACGCCCTGGTCGGGAATGGCGTTGAGATAGACCGCCAGCGTGGCCACCAGGGTCTTGCCCTCGCCGGTCTTCATTTCGGCGATCTTGCCCTGGTGCAGCACCATGCCCCCGATCAGCTGGACGTCGAAGTGGCGCATGCCCAGCGTTCGCACGGAGGCTTCGCGCGCGGCGGCGAACGCCTCCGGCAGCAGGTCGTCGAGACTCGCGCCCTCGCTGTGGCGCCGGCGGAACTCCGCGGTCTTGGCCTTGAGCTCCGCATCGCTGAGCTTCTGGAATTCCGGCTCGAGGGCGTTGATCGCCTCGACATCCTTGTAGAGGGCCTTGATGAGCCGGTCGTTGCGGCTGCCCACCACCTTGGTGATCAGGGATTTGAGCATGGATCGTCCGTTGGCTTTATGAAGTGTTTCTTCCGGAGTTGGATAACGTGGGGCCGGCGCCCCGGAGGTACAAGCACAGCCTGCCATTGTAGCCCGCCAGGCCGTTAAACTACAGGCTTCACCTCGAAGGAGCCGGCAAATGACGGGCAATGGCAGGAAAGAGCGCGAGATTGCCGATGTCTCGCAGGCCCACGAAGGCCTCAGCCGGCTACTCGCGACGGCCCGCGCCCTCGACCGGCTCGACGCGAGCCTGCGGCAGGTCCTGCCCGGCAGCATGCGCGAGAACATCGGCGTGGCCTGCATCGAGGGCAAGACCCTGGTCCTGGCCGCGACCAGCCCCGCCTGGGCCAGCCGCGCCCGCCTGATGGCCGACGATCTCCTGCGAGAAGCCAACCGGAAGCTAGACGAACGGCTGGAGGGGACGCGGGTCATCGTGGTCCCGAGGCTCGGTTAAACCCGAAACCTGAAACCTGAACGAAAAACGGGCGCCTGAGCGCCCGCCTTCGTCAGAACATTCCTACTCGATCAGACTGCTTGCGCCGGCTGAACGTAAGAGATCGGCGCCGGACGATCGTCCTCGAAAGTGACCTCTTCCCAGGCCTCCTGATCGGCCAGAACTTGCCGGACGAGCTGGTTGTTGAGCTCGTGACCCGACTTGTGACCGAAGAACGCACCGATGGGGTTGCGATTGAGCAGGTACAGATCGCCGATGGCGTCGAGCACCTTGTGCTTGACGAACTCGTCCTCGTAGCGCAAACCGTTCTCGTTGAGCACCCGGTAGTCGTCGAGCACGACCGCGTTGTCGAGGCTGCCGCCCAGCACCAGGTTGCGCTGGCGCAAGTATTCGATATCGCGCATGAACCCGAAAGTCCGGGCGCGCGCCACTTCCTTGAGGTAGGAGGTAGTCGAGAATTCGACGTCGGCCTTGCACGAATGCGAGCGGATGACCGGGTGATCGAACTCGATGGTGAAGTTCACGCGGAAACCTTCGTGCGGCTCGAACCGTGCCCAGCGGTCCTCGTCGCGCACTTCGACCGTCTTCTTTAGACGGATGAAGCGCTTGGGGGCGCTCTGCTCGGCGATGCCGGCCGACTGGATCAGAAAAGCGAAAGGCCCGGCGCTGCCGTCCATGATGGGCACCTCGGCAGCACTGAGATCGATGTAGAGGTTGTCGATACCCAGGCCGGCCAGGGCCGACATCAAGTGCTCGATCGTAGCCACGCGCACGCCGGCGTCGTTGACCAGGGTGGTCGAGAGTGCGGTGTCGCGCACCAGGTGCGGTTCGGCCTTGATTTCGGCGACCGGGTTGAGGTCGACGCGACGGAAGACGATGCCGCAGTTGGCCGGCGCCGGTCGAAGGGTCATCAGCACCTTCTCGCCGGTGTGGAGGCCCACGCCGGTGGCGCGAATGACGTTTTTAAGCGTTCTTTGTCGGATCACTGCGTTGACCGATTGCTGGTTGACGCCGCGGAGCATAGCACAGGCCCTTGTAGTAAAAAAGCAATTTTTCGTGAAAAGCGCCACATCTGTTGCCCAAAAACCACACTTCGGGTCGTTTTTTCGTCACAAAACCGGCCGGCGGGGCTTTCGTGGCGAGTCGAAAGCCCCTGCCGGCGGTTCGTTTCCGACTACCGCATTCGGCTGAAGTGCCCCCTTTTCCGCTTCAGTCGGCCTGGTTGCGCAGGAAGGCCGGAATGTCCAGGTAGTCCATTTCCTTTTGCTCTCCGAACAGCTTCCGGCTCTCGCCGGTCTCGGCCTGTTGCTCCTGGCCGTGGGCAGCTCGGGAAGGCGCCTCCTCCTCCTCGGTAGCGCGGAAGGCCGGGCGGTTATCGGTACCGGTGCGGACGACCTTCATCGGCCGCTCCTCGCGCTTTGGGCGCTGCGACCCCAGCCCTGTGGCGACGACCGTGACGCGAAGCTCGTCGTTCATGTCCGGGTCGATGACGGTGCCGATGACGACCGTGGCATCCTCGCTGGCCAGGTCGGCGACAGTGGTGCCGACTTCCTCGAACTCCTTCATGCTCAGGTTCATGCCGGCGGTGACGTTGACCAGGATGCCGCAGGCCCCGTTCAGGTCCACGTCCTCGAGCAGCGGCGAGCCGATGGCCGACTGCGCGGCCATCAGGGCCCGATCCTCGCCCTTGGCGGTACCGGCACCCATCATGGCCATGCCCATTTCGCTCATGACCGTGCGCACGTCGGCGAAGTCGACGTTGATCAGGCCCGGCCGGGTGATCAGCTCGGCAATGCCCTGTACGGCGCCCGAGAGCACCTGGTTGGCCGATTTGAAGGCATCCAGCAGGGTGATCTCCGAACCCAGCACGCTGAGCAGCTTGCCGTTGGGAATCGTGATCAGGGAATCGACGTGATGGGACAACTCGTCGATTCCCTGCTGTGCCACGGCACTGCGGCGCTGGCCCTCGAAGGGGAAGGGCTTGGTCACCACGGCCACCGTGAGGATGCCCATCTCCTTGGCCGTCTGCGCAACCACGGGCGCAGCGCCCGTACCGGTGCCGCCACCCATGCCGGCGGTTATGAAGACCATGTCGCATCCTTCCAGCATCTCGCTGATGCGGTCGCGGTCCTCCAGGGCTGATTGACGGCCGACCTCAGGGTTCGCGCCGGCGCCCAGGCCCTTGGTCACGCCCGATCCTATCTGCAGCGTGGTCTTGCCCGAGAAGTTGCGCAGCGCCTGCGAGTCGGTGTTGACGCAGATGAACTCCACGCCCTCGATGGCCGACTCGACCATCTGGTTGACGGCGTTGCCGCCGCCTCCGCCGATCCCGACGACCTTGATGGTCGCTCCGGGTGTGTAGTTTTCGATCAGTTCAAAAGGCATGTCGGTTTCTCCTTTCGCTCGCCATTAACGATCAACAGTCCGGTCAATCCGGATTACTCATTCAAAGGGATGGCGGCACGCGCCTTCTTGCCGGACGCTTTGTGCCGCTCCCATGCCTTGCCCGAGGCACATCGAGTTCGGGCAAACACTCGCGGGAATGATCATTCCCATTTCAAAATTCCCCCTGGAACCAGTTCTTGATCCGGTTCCAGAGACTTTCTCCGCCGCGCGCCAGTCCGGTGCGACGCGGCCCTTCCATTCGGCTGCCGTAGATCAGCAAGCCCACGCCAGTCGAATGAATCTGGTTATTGACGACCTCCGAGAGGCCGGTGACGTGCTGCGGCGCGCCCAGGCGCACCGGCATGTGCAGGATTTCCTCGGCCAGTTCGACCACGCCTTCCATCTTCGAACCGCCGCCCGTCAGCACGAGGCCGGCCGGTATGCGCGACTCGAAACCGGACTGGCGAAGCTGCTTGTGGACGTGATGGAACAGCTCGCGATAGCGCGCCTCGACGACCTGTGCGAGCGTCTGGCGCTCGAGCCGCCTCGGCGGCCGGTCGCCCACGCTCGGCACCTGGATGGTCTCGTCGGAGCTGGCCATCTGTTCGAGCGCGCAGGCGTACTTGATCTTGATTTCCTCGGCGTGCACCGTCGGCGTGCGCAGGGCCACGGCAATGTCATTGGTGACCAGGTCGCCGGCGATCGGAATGCAGGCCGTGTAGCGAATCGCACCCTCGGTGAAGACCGCGATGTCGGTCGTACCGGCTCCGATGTCGACCAGGGCGATGCCGAGATCCTTTTCGTCCTCGCTGAGCACCGCGTAGCTGGAAGCGAGCTGCTGCAGGATCAGGTCGTCGACCTGCAGGCCGCATCGGGCCACGCACTTGGTGACGTTCTGCACGGCGCTCACCGCAGCGGTCACCAGGTGAACGCGTGCTTCGAGACGAACGCCCGACATCCCCACCGGCTGGCGGATCCCGTCGGTCGAATCGATGACGTATTCCTGCGGCAGCACGTGCAGGATGCGCTGGTCGGCCGGAATGGCGACCGCGCGGGCGGACTCGAGCACGCGCTCGACGTCGCCGTCGGTGACCTCCTTGTCGCGAATCGCCACGGCACCGTGCGAGTTCAGCGAGCTGATGTGGCTGCCGGCGATCCCGGCAAACACCGAATGAATCTGGCAGTCCGCCATCAGTTCGGCTTCCTCGATCGCGCGCTGGATCGACTGTTCGGTCGACTCGATGTCGACCACCACGCCGCGCTTGAGACCGCGCGAGGGATGCGATCCCAGGCTGACCACCTCGACCTGTCCGTCCGGCTGGACCTCGCCGACGATGGCGACGATCTTGCTCGTGCCGATATCCAGTCCGACGACCAGTGACTTGTCCGGTCGTTTAGCCATGACTCGCTCGCTCTCCCGTTGTCGTTGTCGTTGTCGTTTCGTCGTTGTCGTCCGCGCTAGCGGTATCGGCCCAGCGCACGGCCAGGCCGTTGGTGTAGCGCATGTCGATCAGGCGAATGGGCCGATCGAGGTCGCTGAGCGCCGCCTGCGCGGCGATGTAGCGGTCGAGCCGCTTGTCGACCTGCTCGCGGCCGAGCACCAGCGTGACGTCGTTGTCGAGCACGACGCGCCAAGCGCCCCGCTCGTCGACGTCGAGCTCAACCACGTCGCGCCCCACGCTGCCGAGCCGGCGCCTGACGTCCTGCCAGCGCTCGAGCACGTCGCTGCCCCGGGACTCCGGCCCCCGCAGCCTTGCCAGCCCCTGCATTCCCTCGCTTCCGCTCACGCTGAAAACCTCGCCGCGGTCGCTGAACAGGCGATCGTCGTTCCAGCGCGCCACCGGGCGGTGCTCGGTGATGTCGATGAGCAGGGCATCGGGCCATTCACGGCTGACCTCCGCGCGCGCCACCCAGGGCAGCGCCTCGACGCGTTCGCGCACGCTCTGGAGGTCGGCGGCGAAGAAACCGCGCGCGGCTTCGTCGGCGACGGCGCCGCGCACCTGGCTGGCGCTCGTGCGCTTGAGGTCGCCGGCCACGTCCAGCCAGCGAATCGGCCACTGCTCGCTTCCGATCAGGCCCGAGCGCAGCCACAGCGCCAGCAGCAGCAAGGCGCCGCCGAGGACCGCGGTGGCCAGCCAGGCCGGCCTTATTGCGCGTTCAGGCTGGTTTCCAGAATCCGCCATACCAGTTCCTCGAATTCGATTCCGGCCGCCTTCGCGGCCATGGGCATCAGCGAGTGATCGGTCATGCCCGGCGTCGTGTTCACCTCCAGCAGCCAGGGCTGCCCGTCTTCATCCACCATCAGGTCCACGCGCCCCCATCCCGAGGCGCCCAGAACGCGGAAAGCCTCCAGGCAGAGCGCGGCCAGCGTTGACTCGGTTGCTTCGTCCAGTCCGCAGGGGCAGCGGTACTGCGTGTCGCCCGACTCGTATTTCGCCTGGTAGTCGTAGAACTCGCGCGGCGTTTCCAGCCGGATCAGCGGCAGGACGCTCTCGCCCAGCACGGCGGCCGTGTACTCGCGGCCCCGGATCATCCGCTCGACCAGCACCGTCTCGTCGTGTTCGAGGGCCTTGGCCAGCGCCGGCTCGAGTTCTTCGGCCCGGGTAACGCGGCTCATGCCCAGGCTCGAGCCTTCGCGGGCGGGCTTGACGAACAGCGGCGGCGCCATCGACCGGAGAATGTCCTCGGAGTCGCTCGCCTCGCGCGCCACCGCCCAGTCGGGGGTGGGCAGTCCGCAGGCGCGAAAGACGCGCTTGCTCTGCAATTTGTCCATGGTCAAGGCCGAGGCCAACACGCCGGAACCCGTCACCGGCACGCCGTAGATGCTCAGCGCGCCCTGGAGCGTGCCGTCCTCGCCGCCGCGACCGTGCAACAGGTTGAACACCCGGTCGTAGTGCCCGGCGGCGACGTGCTCGAGGAGGCGCCGGGGGCCGTCGACGACGCTGAACTGGATGCCGAGCGTCTCCATGGCGGCGGCCACGGCGCGACCGCCCTTCAGTGAAACTTCCCGCTCGCCGCTGTCTCCGCCAACGACGAGGGCGACCTGGCCAAACCTGCGCGGATCACCGAAACTCATGCGGCCTCCCCCGCGTAGCGCTTTTTGAGGAGAGCGCCCAGGCGCCCGACGTCGCCGGCGCCCATGACCAGGAGTAGGTCGTTGTCCGCGACCAGCTCGGGAAGGATCTCGACCACTTCGTCCACCGCGCCGACCCGGCGCAGCGGCAGTTCGCGTCTTCGGCCGATGGCCTTGGCAAGCGCATCGGAGTCGATTCCCGACAGCGGGTTTTCGCCGGCGGGATAGATGTCGGCAATAATCAGGGCATCGGCGTCGGCCAGCACGCGGGCGAAATCGTCGAACTGGTCGCGCGTTCGCGTATAGCGGTGCGGCTGGAAGAAGAGCACCAGGCGGCGCTCGGGCCAGCCTTCGCGAGCGGCCTGGACGACGGCCTCAAGCTCGGTCGGGTGGTGTCCGTAGTCCTCGAATGCCAGGACCTTCTTGCCGTCGACGTCGAGCGGGCCGATCTCGGCGAAGCGCCGACCGATGCCGCCGAAGCCCGCCAGCCCGCGCACGATGGCGTCGGCTGGAATGCCGATTTCGCTGGCCACGGCCGCCGCGCCCAGGGCATTGAGCACGTTGTGACGGCCCGGCTGGGCCAGGCTGACGGCGCGGGGCC
>JAZBPT010000107.1:0-15105 GCA_036351755.1 Wenzhouxiangella sp.
CAGGCGGCGCCAGACGCTGTCGGGCTGGTCCTCCACCGCGAGGTAGAGGCCGGTCGGCCCGAATCGGATCTGCGATCGCGACTGCTCGGCGACCGAGCTCGGCTGGACTTCCGGCGGGCGCTCCTGTTCACCCTGGGCAGCCAGCTCGGGCAAGGAATAGCCGGGCACGTCGTAGATGTTGCGAGTGCGCGGCTGGTCGAGCCCGGGCGGCGCCTCGATCGGTTCGATCTCTTCGCTGGACACGTACACCGGGTCACGCTCACTGCCGAAGCAGCCGGCGAGGAGCAGCGTCATGGCCAGCGAGAGGATGAAGATGGTTCGGGTTCGAGTCATACCCCTTGGAATCCGGTCAGATTGGGTAACGATTTCCGCTGTACCGTAGAGGGCGTCCTGCGAACGCGCGCTCCGGAACAGACAGCGGCAGTGTAGAGAAACAGCCCCGCAGTTTAGGCAACATAGCGGCTCCCGTCCAGCGAGGAACGTCGACAAGGGGCCGGCCCGGCGCTGAATTCAATGCATTCCATTTTCGGTTCCGACCCGGCAAGGCAGGCCTTCGACACCTCTTTCGACGTCGGCGGGGCGAAACGCCTGAAGCGCTTGCGGACCCCTGGGTGCGCAAGTATCCTGATTTCGATTGCATTGTAACCCATCGGCGCCCCGCCCCGGGCCGATGGTCTTCCACAACCCACTGATTGAACGAATATTTTACTTTTGATGACTGCATCGAATATCACCCTGACCTCGCCCGAACTGGAAGCCACCGGCGGCCAGCCGTTCCGACTCGACGATTTCGCCGGAAAGCCGGTCGTGATCTACTTCTACCCGCGCGACAACACGCCCGGCTGCACGAAGGAAGGCGAGGCATTCCGAGATCTCCACGACGAATTCACGAAGCTGGACTGCCAGGTCCTCGGTGTTTCGCGCGACTCGCTGAAGAGCCACGAGAAGTTCGCCGAAAAGCACGGCTTTCCCTTCCCCCTGATCGCCGACCCCGACGAGACCCTGTGCCGGCAGTTCGACGTGATCAAGGAGAAGAACATGTACGGCAAGAAGGTCATGGGCATCGAGCGCAGCACCTTCCTGTTCGACGCCGACGGAAAGATCGCACGCGAGTGGCGAAAGGTTCGCGTTCCCGGCCATGTCGAGAAAGTGCTCGACGCCGTCCGCGAACTGGCCTGACCCCCCTTCCCTCCAAGCCCCGGAGACCAATGCCATGGCGGAACGCCCGCGCCTGTACATCCTCGACACCAACGTACTGATGCACGATCCCACGGCGCTGTTCCGCTTCGCCGAGCACGACATCTTCCTGCCCATGATCGTGCTCGAGGAGCTCGACCGGGCCAAGAAGGGCGTATCAGAGGTCTCGCGCAACGTTCGGCAGGTGAGCCGCTTCATCGGCCAGATGATGGAATCCGGAGACAATCTCGACGAGGGCATCGCCCTTTCCGAGCCTGAAGGCCTGCGGCTGCAGGTCGGCACGGGCCGGCTGTATTTCCAGACCGAGCCCTTCGGCAACGGCGAGGAATTGATCGGCGACCGCGGCCTGGCCGACAACGAGATCCTGCTCGCCGCGCTCAACCTCAAGCACCGCTACGAGGACCGGCAGGTTGTCCTGGTCTCGAAGGACATCAACCTGCGCATCAAGGCCGCCATCCACGGCATTCACGCCGAGGACTACTTCAACGACCGCGCGCTCGACGACCTGAGCCTGCTCTACTCCGGCCTGCGCGAGCTCGACAACAGCTTCTGGGAAGAACGCGACACGCACGACTCCTGGACCGACAACGGCCGCACCTTCTATCGCCTGGGCCGCAGCGAGGACGACGAGTGGTATCCCAACCAGTGCCTGCGGCTCGACGACGACAACGGTCTCGAGGCCATCGTGCGGGAAGTCGAACGCGACAGCGTGATCCTCGAGGTGGCCCGCGACTACTGCCGTTCACAGCACGGTGTGTGGGGCATCCACGCCCGCAACCCCGAGCAGAACTTCGCGCTCAATCTGCTGATGGATCGCGAGATCGACTTCGTCACCCTGCTGGGCACCGCCGGCACGGGCAAGACCCTGCTGGCCCTGGCGGCCGGGCTGTCTCAGACCCTCGACGACAAGAACTACCGCGAGATCATCATGACCCGCGCGACGGTCTCCGTCGGCGACGAGATCGGCTACCTGCCCGGCACCGAGGAAGAGAAGATGACGCCCTGGATGGGCGCGCTGACCGACAACCTCGAAGTGCTGACCGAAAGCGACACCAGCAGCGGCGACTGGGGCCGGGCCGTCACCAACGAGCTGGTGGCCTCGCGCGTAAAGATCCGCTCGCTCAATTTCATGCGCGGGCGCACCTTTCTTAATCGCTACCTGATCATCGACGAGGCGCAGAACCTCACGCCCAAGCAGATGAAGACCCTGATCACACGCGCCGGCCCGGGCACCAAGATCGTCTGCCTCGGCAACGTCGAACAGATCGACACGCCCTACCTGACCGAGACCACCTCGGGCCTGACCTTCGCCGTGGACCGCTTCAAGAACTGGCAGCACGCCGGTCACATCACGCTCAAGCGCGGCGAGCGCTCGCGCCTGGCCGATTTCGCCTCGGAGCAGCTATAGCACAGTGGCGTTGATGCGCTGCCGGGTCCGTATTCCCATGTGAGGGGCGGCCCCGCCTCTTGCTGTAGCATTGGAGCGTGGGCGGCACACCGGGATCTTACCGGGCCGCCGCCGCGCTCAGAGAGGGAGAAGCGCCATGAACGAAATGTTCGAGCCCGCACGAGGGCTGCTGCTGTCGGCCGTGCTCGTCGCGCCCGCGGCGGCCTTCGCGCAGGACAGCGACCCGCAGTGGCAGGCCGACTTCGGATTCGAAGCGCGCCTGCACTACCGCGACAGCGACGAAAACCGTTTTCCGGTCAATTTCCCGTTCACCCCCGACATGCTGCCTCCCGGCGAGGAACAGGGCTTCATGGAAACGGTGGAGCCCGGCGGCCACTTCGAAATGTCGCTGGTCAGCTTCATCGCCAATATCGAGCGGGGCGAAAACTTCCTGATCCACTCCAGGGTCGACTTCATCGACCGTCACGAACGCAACCCCACCTCCGGCGACCGCCGGGTCGACGTCGACCAGCTCTGGCTGCGCTGGGGCCGCGAGTTCGTGCCCGCCCTGCCCGCCGAAGGCTTCGGCGGCTACGTCAAACTCGGCAAGTTTGCCAAGTTCGAACGGCAGGACGACCGCCACCTGGAAAGCTATGGCCTGGTTTCGACGGCGTTCAACCGGCTCGAGGACCTGGGCGTTGAGTTCGGCATCGACCTCAACCCCAATTTCTACCTGAAGGGCTCGGTCACCCAGGGCAATCCGCTGTTCATCCGCGACCCCAATGCCCTGGCCGGCGACAACGGCATCGAGGAACTGCGCCGCACCAACCCCGACCCAGAACTCAAGACGGGAATTCCCATCCTGTACGACGCCGAAATCGAGGGCCCGGACTTCGACGGCGAGCCGGAATTCGGGGCGGCGGCCGGGTATCGCTGGGCGGACCGGTCCGGACGGCGCGCGGTCGACGTCATGCTATTCGGCTACCGGGGCGAACTCGAAGAGACCGTGTCGCTCAAGGGCACTTTCTACGGCGGCGATCTCGACCTGCTGCGGGGGCCGGGCAACCAGTTCCCCTACCCCGGCCTGGCGGGCGACCACCGCGAGGAATACGGCCTCAATCTGCGCGCCTACGTCGACGACTTTTCCCTGTTCGCCCAGTACGTCGACCAGGAACTCGCCTCGCTGCCGAGAAGCGGCCTGGAAGTCGAAGCCGCCTGGCGCTTCGAACTTCCCCTCGTCTGGGGATACGAGGGACGGCAGCTGTTCTCGCACATCCAGCCGGCCGTCCGCTATTCGCGCCTCGACAACGATTTCGCCAACCCCGAGATCACGCCCTTCCCCAGCGGCGCCTGGGACTGGGAGAAACTGGACATCGGCATTCGCCTGACCATCCTGCCCGGCCTCGACCTGACCGCGGAGTACGCCGACAACCGGCTGCTCACGGCCGGCGGCGAAGCGAGCAACGACGAGTGGCTCGTCACACTGCGGTGGCGCTCGTGAAGTCCGCGCTGGTCTGGTTTCTCTCGTTGGGGCTGATTCTGTCTGCCTGCGCTCCGGTCGACACCGTCCCCCCGGCGCCCGAGGGCGAGCCGCCGACCCGGGGCTCCGGCCCGAGCGACCCCGCCCCGGAGCCGCCCCCAGCCGCGGAGGAAACGGACAGCGACAGCGCGCCGGCTGGCGAGGAGAGCGCCCCAGCCGACGGAGGAGATCCGGCCGGGCCCGGCGCATCCAACGGCCCGCCGGATCCTGCCGAAAGCACCGAAACTCGGCCCGAACCGAACCGAGCCGAGGCGGAATCCCCCGAAACATCGCCGCCGGCCGAGACCGACGCCCGGCCTGCACCCCCACCGGAAGCAAAGCCGGAACCCGAGCCCGGAGACGCACCGCCCCCGGAGCCGGCGCCCGAACCGAATCCCGACCGGGCCGCAGCCGAATTGTCGATTGCTGGAACGATCGCGCTGACCGGCGGCGATGCCGACGCCGACGAGGCGGTGGTCTATTTCCTGCCCGACGACCCGGCAAGCCTGCCGCCTGACGACAGTCGGCCGGAAGCGACGGAGATCGTGACCCGCGACAAGACGCTCACGCCCACGGTCGCGGCGGTGTCCCGCGGTTCGGAAGTCCGCTTCCCCAACGAAGACCCGATCCTGCACAACCTGTTCTCGGTTTCTCCCGACAACGATTTCGACCTGGGGGTCTACGGTCCGGGCGAGGCGCCCTCGGTTACCTTCGACCGGACCGGAGTGGTCAACATCTACTGCAACGTCCACCACGACATGCACACGCACGTGCTGGTCGTCGACACGCCCTGGCGAACCCGTCCAGACGCGCAGGGCCGTTTCGAGCTGAGCGGCCTGCCGCCCGGCCCGGGGGAGCTTCACGTCTGGCATCGACAGAGCGAGGCCTGGCAACGAACCATCGAACTGCCCGCTTCCGATCCGGTCGACGTAACGCTCGAAGTCACCAGACCCCGGCTGCCGCCGCACCGCGACAAGACCGGTCAACCCTACAACCGACGCGACCGTGACCCGTACCGCTGAGAAAGCCGGCATGTCGCTCGGCGCCCGGCTGTTTCTGGCCTTCGGCCTGGTGCTGGCGCTGGCCGTCGGCGGCGCCATGATGGTCACGCTTCACGTGGTGCGCGAAGTGGCTTCCGAAGCGGCCGACACATCCCTGTCCAACAGCCAGTCGGTGCAGCGCTACTTTCGCCAGTTCCGCGCACGCCAGCTCGAACTGGTCACCGAACTCGTCTCGTCCGATCCCTACTTCGGAAGCTACGTCGACGAAGCCGTCAATGCGCAGGATCCCGAGCTGGCGGCCCGCTCGGTGACGGACCTGCTCCAGACGCGGCGCAACGAGTTCGGACTCGACATCGCGCTGGTGCTCGATCCAGAAGGACGGGTTCTGGCCCGCACCGACCGCCCGCGCGCACCGAGCGTCGATCTCTCCGACGATCCCCTCGTGGCCAGGGGGCTCGAGGCCCTCTCACCGGTCAGCGGGCTGTGGACCGTCGACGATGGTCTCTACCAGGCATCGGTCACGCCCATCGCCCGGGGGCGGACGGTTGCCGGTTTCCTGGTCGCCGGCCTGGGGCTGGACAACTCGCTGGCCAACGACGTCAAACGCGTCAGCGGCGCCGACGTCGCCTACCTGACGAGCGCCGACCGCATGCAAGTCGTCGCCACGACGCTGGACGTACCGGCCACCGACCGCCTGATGGCGGAATTCGGATCCGACGATGCGCTCCGCGCGTCGCTGGAGAACCCGGACGGGCCGGGAGAGACCCATCGCATCGAGCTGTCAGGCGACCGCTGGCTGATGCAGCTCTCGCCGCTGATCGACGCCCGCGGCGAGGCCTTCGGAACCACGGTCGCGCTGACCTCGCTGGACCGGGAGCTGGCGGCCTACCAGGACATTCCCCTGGTCGTGCTGGTCACGGGCGTGGTAGCCGTCGCCGTCGCGCTGGCTCTCTCCTACCTGATCTCACAGCGCATCCTTCGCCCCGTCCGGCGCCTGACCTCCGCGGCGGAAGCCGCCATGGACGGCAACTTCCGCCACGAAGTGCCCACCGCCGGCAGCGACGAGATCGGCCGGCTCGCTCGCGCCTTCGACAGCCTGCTGAGCAGCCTGCGCGAAAAGCGCGACATGGAAGACTACATGGCCGACATGGCCCGGCACATGCCCGAGGAGGCGAGGACGGCGCCCGGCGGGCGCACCGCCGGTCCGACCGGGGATGACGACCAGGCCACCCGGGCCATGGATCGCTCACAGCTGCCCGACTCCGTGTCCGGCAGCCTGCGGCGTCACCTGGGAGAGCGGTACGAACTGCTGACCGAACTGGGCCACGGCGCCATGGGCGTCGTCTTCAAGGCACACGACCAGAAGCTCGACGAAATCGTGGCGATCAAGATGCTCAAGCCGGGCAGCGTCGACGAACAGGGCCTGGAACGCCTCAAGAGCGAACTCAAGCTCGCCCGGCGCATCACGCATCCCAACGTATTGCGAACCTACGACTTCGGCGAGGCGGGCGGCGCACCCTACCTGTCGATGGAGTACGTCAGCGGCATGACCCTGCGGGAACTGCTCGACCGCCGCGGCAAGTTGCCCTACGGCGCGGCCCTGCGGATCGCCCGCCAGCTTTGCGCCGGGCTGCAGGCGGTGCACGAGGTCGGTGTGCTGCACCGCGACATCAAGCCGGGCAACGTCATGCTCGAGCACCGCGGCAACGCCAAGCTGATGGATTTCGGCATTTCGGCGCCGGCCCGGTCCCGCGAGCCCGCCACATCGGACGAAATCAGCGGCACGCCGCACTACATGGCGCCGGAGCAGATCCAGGGCGGCCAGCCCGACGCGCGCACCGACATCTACTCCCTGGGCGTGGTCCTCGAGGAGCTGTTCACCGGCGGCATGCCCTTCGAAGGCGGCAGCGTCATGGAAATCGCCGTCGCCCGCCTCAGGCAGCCGCCCATTCCCCCGTCGCGCCACTGGGACAAAATCCCGGAGGAACTCGAACGCATCATCCTGCGCTGCCTGGCCTTCGATCCGGCCGAACGCTATCCCGACGCCGAGAGCCTTGGCCGCGAACTGGCGGAGCTCAGGGGCTAAAACGGTAGGTCACTTCCCCGACGGCATCGCCCCCGACATCGAAGCGGCGTTCCGACACCGATGCCGACGAACCGATCGACACCACTGTCGTGCAGCGGGTGCCGTATCGATCCCCCACGATGAACGGCGGCGCAAGAAACCGCTCGAGTTCGGCACCGACCCCCGTTTCCGGCAGCTCCGAATCGGGCGCTGGCTGACGGTCGTTCATCAGTTCGAACAAACGGTCGTGATCGACCGTCCGGCTCGGACCGAGCCCGCGCAGGGCGGTGGCCACGCGCCGCGACTTGGGCCAGCGCTCATCGAGAAGTCCATTCGAAAGCGCGTGTACGCCGGGTTCCACCGCACGGGCCGGCGCGTGCGATGAGGCATACCAAACGGATTCGGCATTGCCGACCAACAGGTTGAAAGGCCCGTACTCGGCGCGCCTTTCCCGAATCTGCCGGGCATAGTCTTCGGGAGAGCGAGCGCCCTGCAGGAATCCGGTGGGCAACTCCCCCCGGGAACGTTGGCCCCCGGGGGCGGACGGGTCGCGGAAATTGGTCACCGCCGCCCAGCGACCGTCACGCGCAAGGGCCAGCCAGGTGCCGCCCGCCTGTTCGTCCTGGCCGGCCAGCGGACCGCCCGGCCAGGACCACCATGCCATCGGCCGGGCCGGCCGCGCATGGAATTCGTCCCGATTGGCCGCCAACAACAGCGGGCGATCTCCGCCGGGAGCGAAATCGAATGCGATCAGGCACATGGCGGCTGCATTCGCGCGGGGGCGCCCATCTACAGCCCGCGGGCCCACTCCGGGCGCAAGCCGGCCCGGCCGGGCTGCCGGATGGCGAGGTCGAGCTGATCGAGTAGGCGCTGCTTGTCGACGTTGAGCCTGCCCTTGAGCACCAGCCAGTTGGAAGCGTGATCGGAACGAAAGACGGTGCCGTCGAGCTCGAGCGCGCCCAAAAAGCGCCGCATTTCACGAAACAAGCCGACCTGGTCGAGCGGCTCCCACTCGGGATAGGCCGCCCGGAATCGCCGCTCGCCCTGCGGGAAGCTCACCACCAGCGTGGCCAGGAATTCGGGCTGCGTGGCATTGACCAGTCGAGCGGAGTTGTCGGCATGGCGGTCGCTGTGCGCTTCCCCCCCGAGACCGTTGAGGATCATCACCGAGCGCGTGATGCCGGCCTCGCCCAGCTTGTCGAGCGCCTCGCGCATGGACTCGAAAGTCTCGCCCTTGTTGACTCGCTCGAGCACGAGCTCATCGCCGGTCTCGGCGCCCAGGTAGGCCATCTGCAGGCCGGCCTCGCGCAGCTCGGTCAGCTCGGCGACCGACTTGCGCCGCAAGTTTCGGGCCAGGCAGTAGCTGGAGACCCGCTCGACGGCCGGCATGTGTTCGCCGATCGCTTCGAGAATGCGCATGAGCCGATGCGTGGGCAGAACGAGGGCGTCGCCGTCGGCCAGGAAGACCCGCCGGGCGCTGTCGCCGAAGAGCTCGCCGCAACGGCGGATCATGTCGAGCACTTCCGATTCGTCGCGCGCCCGGAATTTCTTCTGCGGCGCGGTGTACATCTCACAGAACGTGCATTTGTTCCACGAGCAGCCATCGGTCACCGGCAGGATCAGCGACTTCGCCTCGCTCGGGGGCCGGAATACCGGCTCGACGTAGCGAATGGGCTGGGAAGCGGCTCCGATCATCCTCTCTCTCGCTGTGCGGCGGATTTCCGACATTCTAACGTCGCCGGCCGGGGACGGCGTGCGGGGCCGGGAATCGGGACTCGAATTGCAGGCCTGTCGTTGCATAATGGGCCCGAGCCCGGAAGACGACCCACGGCCGATGCCCGACAAGAACGAACGGCTTCGCTACGACCCGCGCACGGGCCCCGACCGGTCCGCCTGGCTGGGCGCGCCCGAAGCCGAGCGCACGCTCGCCGTGCGGCGCTGGCTCAAGAACAACGACATGCCCTTTCCCTGCTGCCTTCCGCGCAGCGCCGACGAGTGGCGGGAAGTGGAAGACCAGCTCGCGACCGGCCAGCCGCCCGAAACCGGCCGGCTGCTCGGGCGCCTGCTCGAGCGCGGCGTCGAACGCGTGGTGGCCGTCTGGGCACTCGCCGAGGCGATGAACAGCCAGCAATACCGGCAGCTCAGCCAATCGCCACCTTCGGGAGACCGGCCGAGCGCCTTCGAAATCGAGCGACTGTTCGACGAACGCGACCTGGACATCCTGCCGGCCGCATTCGAGGCCGCCACCGGGGGCTTCGGGCCCGCCCACGAAAAGGTCATCGATTACTATCACCGGCGCTTCGACCCGGACGGTTCGATGCCTTTCGCCGTCGCCGCCGGCTTCTGTTTCGGCTGCGCGACTGCGCCCAAGTTCGTGCGCAACCACGTACTCTACGAACACATGTACGGCAACCACGTCTCGGAACGGGCCCCGGTGTACCTCCCCGTGGCCGACGCCTATCGCGAGCTGTTCCGCTTCGTCTCCGACGCGGTGTTCGAGCAGGGTGACCCGATTCCGCCTTCGGTGCGGCCGCCCGAGGATCCCGAAGCCTGTTTCACTTCTTCCTTCAGCGACTGGTGCAAGGGGTTCAGGGCAACCCATCCCGTCGTGGCCCAGGGGTGGGAAGCGCACCTGGCCGGCCACCCGAAGCTCTACGCGGAGTACCTGGCCATCGTCGATTCCCTGCGGTTCTTCGCCGACGAGGACGAGGCGATCCGCATCCACGAGGCAGTTGCGGGGGAAAGCAGCCTGCAGTCAACCGTCGAGCGGATGCACGCCGGGCTGGTCGACGCGATCCAACGTCTGTTCGGTCTGGCCCATCCCGTCGTGGATCGGCCAAGGAAGGGCTGAGCGTCAACCCACCCCGCCGAATCTCACGCCGCTGAGTTCGGCCATCTCGCGCTTGAAGGTGGTCAGGTCCGAGGCCGAGAAATCGGCGATGCTCGAATGACCGCAGGCCCGGGCCAGCAGCGACATCAGGCTCACCGAAGCGCCGAAGAAGCGCCCCAGCCGCTCGGCGCCGTCGTCCACCTTGAGTCGCTTGCGGAGCTTCGGATCCTGCGTGGCCACGCCGGACGGGCACTGGTTGGTGTGGCACATGCGCGCGGCCACGCAGCCGATCGCCTGGATGGCGGCATTCGCCAGCGCGATGCCGTCGGCGCCAAGCGCAATCGCCTTGACGAAGTCTTCCGGGGTTCTCAATCCGCCGGTGACGATCAGGGTGACGTCCCGGCCGCAGCGCTTGTCCATGTGCCGACGCGCCCGCGCCAGGGCCGGGATGGTGGGCACGCTGATGTGATCGCGGAAGATGGCGGGCGCCGCGCCGGTGCCCCCGCCACGGCCGTCGAGAATGATGTAGTCGGCGCCGGCATCCAGCGCGAAATCGATATCGTCTTCGATGTGGTTGGCCGAGAGTTTGAAGCCGATCGGAATGCCGCCCGAACGCTCCCGGACCCGGTCGGCGAATCTCCGGAAGTCCTTTGCGCTGCGCAGGTCCTCGAACGACGCCGGCGAGACGGCATCCTTGCCCTTTTCGATACCGCGAGTTTCGGCGATCTTGTCGGTCACCTTGCTGCCGGGCAGGTGACCGCCGATGCCGGTCTTGGCCGCCTGACCGCCCTTGAAATGGAACGCGCGGACCTCGTCGAGCAGCTCCTCGCGCCAGCCGAACTTCGCCGAAGCCAGCTCCAGGAAATAACGTGAATTGGCTTCGCGCTCTTCGTCCATCGAGCCGCCCTCGCCGGAGCAGATGCCGGTGCCGGCGAGCTCCGCGCCCTTGGCCAGCGCCACCTTGGCCTCCGGCGACAGCGCGCCGAAACTCATGTCGGAAACCAGAAGCGGGATCTCGAGCGCCAGCGGGCGCTCGGCCTTCGGCCCGACGACCAGTCCGGTGTCGACCTCATCATCGTCCTCGAGCGGCTTGCGCGCCAGTTGCGCGGTCAGGATCTGGATGTCGTTCCAGTCCGGCAGCTCACTGCGCGGCACCCCCATAGCCACCGTCTCGCCATGCGGCCCGCTCTTGTCGAGCCCGTACTTCGCCATCTCGTGGATGCGCGCGACGGTGGGCTCCTCCGGGGTTGCTTCGGGCTCCGGCGCGGAAGCCTCGTCGCCGTCGTCGGATCCCTTCAGGACATTGTCGGGCAAGGGATCGCCGACCTCCACATCGAGCTTGGCGTGCGTGCCGTCGCAACGCGGCTGGTCGCCGGTTCCCTTGCAGCGGCAGAAATAGACTTCACCGTCCTCTTCGGCCTCGAACTTGACCGGCTCCAGCCCGGTGCCCTTGTGAGAGCCGTCGCAGAACGGTTGGTTCTTCGAGCGTCCGCAGCGGCACCAGTAGTAGGTTTCTCCCTTCTCGACTTCGACGCCCTTGGGCGACAAGGCGGCAACGATCGGCTTCTCCGCCATGATCCTTCTCCTCGATTCCCACAAATCGAGAACCTAGCACAGGCGAGTGAAAGACCGCGGTGCCGCCCCCGGCGAGGTCGGCAAGCCTTCGGGCCGGGCGCCGAGTCCCGTGCCGCCGACGCTCAGCCGGCGGCGGCCTGGGCGCCGGATTCGCGCACGAAGGCCAGTTCACCGTCCGCGACATCCACGCGAATCGCGTCTCCCGGGGCGAATTCACCCGCCAGGATCTTCTGGGCCAGCGCGTTCTCCAGGCGGTTCTGGATGGCGCGCTTCAGCGGTCTTGCGCCGTAGACCGGGTCGAAGCCGGCCTCGCCGAGCAAATCGAGCGCGGCATCGCTGATCTCGAATCCGATATCGCGGTCGGCCAGACGCTTTCTCAGGTAGTCGACCTGGATGGCGGCGATCTTGCGGATCTCTGCCTTGTCGAGCGGATGGAACACGACGATCTCGTCGACGCGGTTGATGAACTCCGGCCGGAAGTGCTGGCCGACGACTTCCATCACCGCCGACTTCATGTCTTCATAATCGGAATCGGCCATCGCCTGGATGCGATCCGAGCCCAGGTTGGAGGTCATCACGATCACGGTGTTGCGGAAATCGACCGTGCGGCCGTGACCGTCGGTCAGGCGGCCGTCGTCGAGGACCTGCAGCAGGATATTGAAGACCTCCGGGTGGGCCTTCTCGACCTCGTCGAGCAGGATCACCGAGTAGGGCCGACGGCGGACGGTCTCGGTCAGGTAGCCGCCCTCCTCGTAGCCGACATAGCCCGGCGGCGCGCCGATCAGTCGGGCGACGGCGTGCTTTTCCATGAACTCCGACATGTCGATGCGCACCATCGCGTCCTCGGTGTCGAACAGGAAGTTCGCCAGCGATTTGCACAGCTCGGTCTTGCCCACGCCGGTCGGGCCCAGGAACAGGAAGGAGCCGTTGGGCCGGTTGGGATCGGCCAGGCCGGCCCTGGATCGACGGATCGCGTCGGCCACGGCCTTGACCGCTTCGTCCTGGCCGATGACGCGCTCGTGCAGTGCGTCTTCCATCTTGAGCAGCTTGTCGCGCTCGGCCTCGAGCATCTTCGATACCGGGATACCGGTCCAGCGACTGACCACCTCGGCGATCTCCTCGTCGGTGACCTTGTTGCGCAGCAGGGTGAACTGCTCGGACTCGTCGCTCGACTCGGCCTCCTTGAGTTGCCGCTCGAGATCGGGAATGCGCCCGTGCTGGAGCTCGGCCATACGCGAAAGATCCTGGGCGCGGCGGGCATTGTCCAGCTCGGCCCGCGCGCGCTCGAGTTCTTCCTTGATGTGCGTGCTGTCCTGCACCGAGGCCTTTTCTGTCTTCCAGACCTCATCGAGATCCGCGAACTCGCGCTCCAGTTCGTCGATCTCGCCTTCGAGATCGGCCAGTCGCTTCTTCGAGGCCTCGTCGGTTTCCTTCTTGAGCGCCTCGCGCTGGATCTTGAGCTGGATCAGCCGTCGCTCGAGCCGGTCCATGGATTCGGGCTTGGAATCGATCTCCATACGAATCCGGCTGGCCGCCTCGTCCATCAGGTCGATGGCCTTGTCGGGCAACTTGCGATCGGTGATGTAGCGGTGCGACAGGGTCGCGGCGGCGACCAGTGCCGGGTCGGTGATGTCGACGCCGTGGTGCACTTCGTAGCGCTCCTGCAGGCCCCTGAGGATGGCGATGGTGTCCTCGACGCTAGGCTCCTCGACCAGCACCTTCTGGAAGCGGCGCTCGAGCGCGGCGTCCTTTTCGATGTTCTCGCGGTACTCGTTGAGCGTGGTCGCGCCGACGCAGTGCAGCTCGCCTCGGGCCAGCGCCGGCTTGAGCATGTTGCCGGCGTCCATCGCGCCCTCGGCCTTGCCCGCGCCGACCATGGTGTGGATCTCGTCGATGAACAGGATGATCTTGCCTTCCTCGCGCTTGAGCTCGTTGAGCACGGCCTTGAGCCGCTCCTCGAACTCGCCGCGGTACTTCGCGCCGGCGATCAGCGCGCCCATGTCGAGGGAGAGCACGCGCTTGTTCTTCAGCCCCTCGGGCACCTCGCCGTTCACGATGCGCTGCGCCAGGCCCTCGACGATGGCGGTCTTGCCCACGCCGGGCTCGCCGATGAGCACCGGGTTGTTCTTGGTGCGACGCTGGAGGACCTGCACGGTGCGACGAATCTCCTCGTCGCGGCCGATGACCGGGTCCAGGCGCGACTGCTCGGCCTTCTCGGTCAGGTCGATGGTGTACTTCTGCAGGGCCTCGCGGGTGTCCTCGGCGTTGGGGTCGTCCACCTTCTCGCCGCCGCGCACCGACTCGATGGCGTCTTCCACGGCCTTTCGGGTCACGCCGGCCTGGTGCAGCAGCTCGGTCAGGGCGACCTTGGCTTCGAGCGCGGCGAGGACGAAAATCTCGGAGGCGATGTAGGCATCGCCGCGCTTGGTGGCGATCTTGTCGGTCAGGTTCAGCACCCGGCCGAGATCATTCGACAGGTTGATCTGTCCGGCCTGGCCGGTGACCTTGGGAAAGCCCTCGACCTTCTCGCCCAGCGCCGAGCGCAGCTGATCGACCTTTGCGCCGGAGCGCGACAGCAGACCGCGAATACCGCCGCCTTCCTGGTCGAGCAGCGCCAGCATCAGGTGCTCGGGCTCGAGCACCGCGTGATCCATGCCCACGGCCAGGCTCTGGGCCTCGCCCAGCGCCTGCTGGAAGCGGGCGGTCAATTTATCCATTCTCATAACAGGCTGACTCCCCTGTGAAACTGCAACTTATCCACAGGGGTGGGGTCGGTCGGGTCGGGAATCAAGCGGATCGAGGCCCGCGTAGGTCGGGGCCGCGTCCCCGACGGACGAGGCTTCGGTCGACGCCACCTGGATCTGCAAGTGTTTCGGATCCAAGCGGTTGACACGCATGAGAGCCGCGTGGGGGTTGATGAAATGCCGTCTCAGAAACATGGATCCACCGAAAACACCGAAGGACACCGAAGAAAAAGATCCATTCGGTGTGTTCGGTGAATTCGGTGGTTTCAATGTTTTAAATCAGACGTCTCGGATCGCGAGTAGCCGGATTTCGGTCATGTCCTCGATGGCGTAGCGGATGCCTTCGCGCCCGAGGCCCGAGTCCTTGACGCCGCCGTAGGGCATGTGGTCGACGCGGAAGCTCGGTACGTCGTTGATGATCACGCCGCCGACTTCGAGCCGGTCCCAGGCCTTGTTGATCTTGGAAATGTCGCGGATGAACAGGCCCGCCTGCAGGCCGTAGCGCGAGTCGTTGATGGACTCGATGGCCTCGTCGAAATCCGAGAACTTCTCGAGCGTGACGACAGGGCCAAAGGCTTCCTCCTCGCGCAGCTTGCTGTCGGCCGGCGGATTCTCGACCACCGCCGGGCGCACGATGCTGCCCTCGCGCTCGCCGCCGACCAGCAGCTTTCCGCCGCCGTCGACGGCCTCCTGGATCCAGTCGACCACGCGCTTTGCGTCGTCTTCGGTGATCAGCGGGCCGACCCAGGTGTTCTCGTCGCGCGGATCGCCGCCGGGCAGCTTGCCC
>JAZBPT010000108.1:0-10997 GCA_036351755.1 Wenzhouxiangella sp.
GCCTACCAGGGTCCGGGCGGCATCCTGCGCACCGCCGGACTCGGGCTCGTGATGGCGGGGCTGTTCGTGCTCACCGGCAGCCTGCTCTGGCCGATCCTCCTGCACGTCCTGATCGATGCCTACGCCGGAGTGCTGTCCTGGCTTGCCATGCGAGAGGAGATCACAGCCGAGCCCGACGAAAATGGGGCGACGCCTTGCGCCGCCCGCATTCGGTGACCTTCAGCGGCCTCCGCGTCAACCACCGGTGAACTTCGTGTGGCTGTTGATCAGGTTGCGATAGTCGGGGATATGGTTCGAGAACAGCTCGCCCAGTCCCTCGATATCGCGGCGCCAGTCGCGGTGCAGTTCGCAGGCCGTGCCGAACCAGGTCATCAGCTGTGCGCCGGCGGCCGTCATTCGGTCCCAGGCGGCATCGCGCGTCATCGCATTGAACGTGCCCGAAGCGTCGGTGACGACGAAGACCTCGAACTCCTCTTCGAGCGCCGACAGCGTCGGGAACGCAACGCAGACCTCGGTCACGACGCCGGCGATGATGAGCTGCTTCTTGCCGGTAGCGCGCACGGCCTCGACGAAGTCCTCGTTGTCCCAGGCGTTGATCTGTCCGGGTCGGGCGATGTAGGGCGCGTCCGGAAAGATCTCGCTGAGCTCGGGCACCAGCGGCCCGTTGGGACCGTCTTCGAAGCTGGTCGTGAGGATCGTCGGCAGGCCGAAATACTTCGCCAGGTCGGCCAGGGCGAGGACGTTGTTCTTGAACTTGTCGGGTTCGATATCGCGAACCAGCGACAGCAGACCCGTCTGGTGGTCGACCAGCAGCACGGCGGCGTTGTCGCGATCGAGTCGCTTGTAATTGAACGGCTTGGTCATGATGATTACTCCTTTCTTGGGTTGCGTGAAAAGACGACCGCGACCGACGCCGCGGTCGGGGTGAATCAGGCGGGAATGCGCCCGAATCGGCCGGACGAATAGTCCGAGAGCGCCTGGCGGATTTCCTCGCTGCTGTTCATCACGAACGGACCGTGACCGACGACCGGTTCGTCGATCGGCTCGCCGGAGAGCACCAGGACGGTGGCCTCGTTGTTCGCCTCCAGCAACACGGCATCGCCCTGCGGATCCAGCGTGACCAGCTGGCCTTCACGAGCGATCTCGCTGTCGTTGACCTGGACGGTTCCGTGCAGGACGACCAGCATCGAGTTCCATCCTTCAGGAAGATCCAGCCGGGCGACGCCGTCGCGCTCGAGCCGCAGATCCCAGACATTCATGGGGGTGTGCGTCCGTGCGGGGCCCTTGCGACCGTCGAATTCGCCGGCGATGACCCGTACGACGCCCGCCTCGTCCGGCAGGGAGACCGGGGGAATCTCGGCATCCAGCAGGGTCTGGTAGCCGGGCGCGGTCATCTTGTGCTCGCCGGGCAGGTTCACCCATAGCTGCACCATCTCCAACGTGCCGCCGGAGCGGGTGAAAGCCTCGGAGTGAAACTCGTCGTGCAGGATGCCGGCACCGGCCGTCATCCACTGCACGTCGCCCGGCCCGATCCGGCCGCCGGCGCCGGTGGAGTCGCGATGCTCGACCTCGCCCGAATAGACGATCGTGACCGTCTCGAATCCGCGATGCGGGTGCTCACCGACGCCGCGCGGCTTGTCCGCCGGCTCGAAGTTCATCGGGCCCGCGTGGTCGAGCAGCAGGAAGGGGCTGACGTGGCGACCGTGCGACTGATAGGAAAACAGCGAACGCACGGGAAAGCCGTTGCCCACCCAGTGGCGCGGGGGCGCGCTGTAGAGTCCGGTGATCCGTTTCATGTTGACCTCCTTCGATCAGGCTGTATTGAACGTTGGAGATCATTCTGTTGCCGGAACGCTTGATCCGGTAGTAGGCAAAATCCATACTGTCCGTTCCATATTCGGAACGATCGGCGCATGCAGGATCTCAACGATCTCTACTACTTCGCCAAGGTGGTCGAACACGGGGGCTTCGCGCCGGCCGGGCGGGCGCTGGGCGAGCCAAAGTCCAAGCTCAGCCGCCGGATCGCCCGCCTGGAGGACGAGCTCGGCGTGCGCCTGCTCAACCGCTCGACCCGGCACGTCACCGTCACCGAGATCGGCCGGATCTACTACAGCCACTGCCGCGCCATGCTGGTCCAGGCCGAAACGGCCCAGGACGCCATCGAAGCGATGCGCTCCGAGCCCTGCGGCGTGGTGCGGGTCAGCTGCCCCGTGGCCCTGCTCGACGCGCGCGTCGCCGCCATGCTCGCCGACTACCAGCAGCGCTACCCGCGCGTGACCCTGCACCTCGACGCCACCAACCGGCGGGTGGACGTCATCGAGGAAGGCTTCGACGTGGCCATCCGCGTTCGCCCACCGCCGCTGGAAGACAGTGAGCTGGTCCTGCGCACGCTGGCCGATCGCGGCCAGTGCCTGGTCGCGAGCCCGGCACTGCTTTCGCAATACAGCACGCCGGAGGTACCCGGCGACCTCGCCGAGCTGCCCAGCCTGGCCCTCGGCCGGGCCCAGGACCGCCACTGGTGGCAGCTGCTGGATTCAGACAGGCGCGAAGTGCGAATCGAACACCGACCCCGACTGGTTACCCGCAGCATGACGACGCTGCGCATTGCCGCCGTTGCCGGCGTGGGCGTCGTTCAGCTGCCGACCATGATGATGACCGAGGAGCTCGCCGCCGGGCGCCTGGTCCGCGTGCTCGAAAGCTGGGCGCCGCCGCGCGAAATCATCCACGCCGTCTTTCCGTCGCGACGCGGCCTGCTGCCGGCGGTCCGGCGGTTGATCGACTTCCTGGCCGAGAGCTTCGAAGCCCTGCAGGAAGACTGAGGCTCGAAACTCGCGATTCAGGACCACCTCCCCGGCCGACCGCCGCACCATGGCGGCTGAGGCATAATGCAGGCGTTTTCATCGAGGGACAGGCATGGAAACGCGCCTGATCGAACTGACCCTGCCCGCCGACCGCCTGGCTGGGCTTCGCGAGCGCGTCGAGCAACTCGACCCCATCGCGATCGAGAGTCTCGACAGCGACCAGGACCGCCGCGCGGTTCTCCGTGTGCTGGTCCGTCAGGGGCAGGTGGAGGGCTTTCTCGACAAGTTCGAGTCCCTCAGCGAGCGATACGACGAGATCCGCATGACCGTGTTTGCCGTGGAAGCCACGCTGCCGGTCCCTCCCGAGCCCGACGAGGAGGACGAAACCGGTCGAGCCGGCGAGGAAGAACGCGAGGAATCCAATCGCCTCAGCCGCATCGAACTGCACGCCCAGATCGGCCGCAACGCGAAACTCAACGCCGAATACCTCTGGATGGTCCTTTTTTCGTCGGTGGTCGCTGCCGTCGGCCTGGTTCAGGGCAACGTCGCGGTCATCGTGGGCGCCATGGTCATCGCCCCCCTGCTCGGCCCCAACATGGCGCTGGCCCTGGCCACGACCCTGGCCGATACCGAGCTGGGTATCCGCGCCGTCAAGACCGGCATGAGCGGCGTCGCGCTGGCCGTCTTTCTCGGTGTCATTTGCGGCTGGTATTTCAGGGTGGACCCCACCCTGCCGGAAATCGCCATGCGCACCCGCATCAACCATCTCGACCTGATCCTCGCCCTGGCCGCCGGAGGCGCCGGCGCACTGGCCACGACCAGCGGCATCGCCGGAGCACTCGTCGGCGTGATGGTCGCCGTCGCCCTGCTGCCGCCCCTGCTGGTGGCCGCCCTGCTCGCCGGCGCCGGGCATTGGCAAGGCGCGGTCGGCGCCGCGCTGCTCTACAGCACGAACATTGCCGCGGTGAACCTCGCTGCCATGACGGTATTTCTCAGCCGCGGCCTGACGCCGCGGAAATGGTGGGAAAAGAGTCGCGCAAAGCGCTCGGCGACCGTCTTCATGGTGCTGTGGGTCTTGATACTGGCCGCGCTCGCCGCCGGCTTCATCTACTACAACCTGCAGCTCGGAACGACGCGCTGATCGATTCGGAAACGCCCGTTTGCCCCGACGTTTCCGCCTTCGACGATTTCACCGGGCTGCAGGTCTCCGAAACAGCAGTTTGAACACGGCGTGAAACAGCAGCACGGCTGCAGGCAGCAGCACGAGCGCCAGGCTGTAGTAGAGAAACACGAAGAAAGCCGTCTCGCTCCCCCGAAAGCCATCGTTGTTCCCGAAATTGAACCGGAAATTACCGGCGAGCCAATAGCTGATCGGTCCCCAGGCGAGCGCCAGCACGAGGAGCATCTTCAGGGCCCGGGCCGTGACCCACTCGGAAAGACGCTTCGGCGGGTGCAAATCGCCCAGGCCCGTGTAGACGGCGAGCGGGAACGAAACGAGCCCTGCCCACGCGATGAGCGTGCCCGCAGGCCAGGGGGCAAAGCCGGGCAGCTGCCACAGCAGAATCGGGGAGCCGGTCACCAGCAAAGCGGCCGATGCCAGCAACACCACGAGCGCGACGAGCATGACCGCGAGGCGAGCGTTCATGCGTCCGAGACAGCATCGTTCTCGACGACGGCATAAGCGCGCACCGGAAACGTACCCATTCCGCGAACCTTCACCGGAACGGCATGAAAGGCGAAGCCGCTATCGGGCAGCTGCTCGAGACCGCACAGGTGCTCGGCAATGGGGATTCCTGCGCCCAAAAGGGCCGTATGCACGGGCCTGCGATCGTCGTCGGTGTCGTCGATATTGAGGGAGTCGATGCCCACGAGCGCCGCACCGCGATCGCGTAACCACGCGGCCGCTGCCCCGGTCAGGAAGGGATGACCCTCGAAGTAGGCTTCCGTGTTCCAGTGACGCGCCCATCCGGTGTGCACCAGAACCGCACGCCCGGCCACGTCGAGGTCTTCGAAGGCCTCCGGACCGATGGCCCGGATAGCGTGCTGCTGATCGACGCGCACGCAGATGCCGGGCAGGTCGGCGAGGCTTTCCAGCGCCAGTTCCGACAAGTCCTTGCCGTCGGCAAATCGATGGAAAGGCGAATCCACGTAGGTGCCGGTATTGGCCACCATGTCGATGCGTCCGATATGGAAGCTGGTGCCGTCACCGTAGTGCCGTTCGGAAGCCTCGCGAGTCAGGAAGTCGCAGATCACGGGTGCGGGCAGGCCCCGGTAGGTCACCAGGCCGTCTTCGACGGTGTGGCTGAGATCGATCAGGGTTCCCATTTCGCCAATATCTCACAGGTACGGCGAACGGCGAAGCGAAGTGGGCGCCACGAAAACCGGCGCTGCCTGCGTGTCGCCCTCGCAATCTGCGGCCGCAGTGCCGGGAAACAGCCACCAGTGCTGGCTGTTCTGGAAGCCCAGGTCATGGGCTTCGCTGCGGTCCATGCATTCGATCAGGCCGTCGTGCTCCTGGGCGATCAGCAACCAGCGTTCCGCCGGCTTCTCCTGCAGCCACGCGAAGGCTCGCAGCGCCTCTTGCGCATCCCGAGAGTGGTAGCTGAAGTGCACTGTCGGCTGCCTGGCCTGGAGCAGGAACTCCTCACCGAAGTCGTGAACGGCCAGCCAGGCATCCTCACCCGTAATTTCCACGACGTGGCGCATCAGGTCGCGCGGCGAACGGCTGTCGTTCATGTCGGGCCAGGCAAACAGGCCGAAAGTGGGCCACAGAATGCCCAGCCAGAGCGCAAGGGCCATGGCGCCCCGGCGCGGTTTCAGCCAGGCCAGCAAGCCGATCATCGCCGCAGCCAGGAAGGCCAGCCAGGGCCAGGGCGTTGCATCGTGCTTTTCGGACAATTCCATCAACGGCTCGAAACCCGTCCAGCCCAGTACGGCTGCCGTGCCCAGTAGCCCGCCCAGGAACACCAGGAAACCCGTGCCCAGCCAGTTCGGTCCGCGCTTGTCGAGCAGGCCCGGCAGCAAGGGAGCGAGGGCGAGGACCAGAAGCGGCACGGTGGGCAGCAGGTACACACCGCGCTTGCCCGGCGACAGGCTGAAGAAAATCAGGATGAGCACCACGCCCGACAGCGGCAGGATGGTGCGCGCATCGCCGCGGCGCAGTCGCCGCCACCAGTTCGGCGCGGCCCAGGGAATCGCCAGCCACAGCGGCAGCCAGGCCCAGGGTGCCACCTCGAGAATGAAGTAGTACCAGGGCTGGAGGTGTCCCCAGGAATCGGCATAGCGTTCGGCCGTCTGGCGCAGCAGGATATTGTCGCGATAGGCGAGCAGCGCCGGGTCCCCGCTTGCCGTCGTGTAGAGGGCCATGGGGACGACCCAAACGGCAATGGCTGCCAGGACCACGCCCAGGCCCGCCAGCAGTTCCCAGGCCGGCAGCGGCTGGGCGTCGCCGCGCCGCGCCAGCGCCGTCCAGACGGGCACCATCAACAGCGGCAGGAACCCAACGCCCTTGGTGATTACGCCGAAGCCCATCGCCGCGCAACCGATCAGCCACCAATGCCGGGCCGGCCCAAGCAGGGCATGTCGCATCATGCCGTAGGCGCCCAGGGTGATCCAGAACGTCACCAGCATGTCGATCTGGGCCGACTTGGCCTGCATCACGAACTGCACCGTGGCCAGCAAGGCAAGTCCCGCCAGCATGGCCACGCGCCGCCCGTGCAGTCGGCGCGTGAGGTCGACCACGAGCCATAGCGTGCCCAGCGCGGCCAGGATGGACGGCAACAGGAAACCCAGCCGCACCGAACCGGTGGCCAGGATCGATACCGCCGAGGCCCACATGAAGATCGGCGGCTTGTCCGGGTAGGCCTCCCCGCCGCGATGCGGAATCAGCCAGTTGCCGGTCTCGATCATCTCCAGCGCATTGAGCACGAAGCGCGGCTCGTCTGCCGGCCAGGGATCGCGCAGGCCCACTCCGGCCGCGAAGATCACGAGAGCTGCCAGAAACAGCCAGCTCAGCCGGCTTTCGGAAACCCGGCGTACATCGCTCGCCGGACCGCGCATCAGTCGGTCACGCCGCTGACATTGGCCTCCCGACGACGCTCGCCGTAGATGAGCATCAGGTTTCGGGTGTAGATGAACAGGCCGCTTGCCTGCCCGACGATGAATACCGGATCCTGCCGGTGGATGGCATAGACGAGCAGCGTGACGCCGCCGCCCAGGCTGAACAGCCAGAACGCCAGCGGCACGACGCTGCGCCGGGCGCGCTCGCTGACCACCCACTGCACCAGGAAGCGGGCCGAGAAAAGTGCCTGGCCGAGAAAACCGATGGCCAGCCAGAACCAGGGTGAGCTCATGCCTGTTCCTCCTTGTCTGCCTTGCCCTCCATTGTCTCGCATTCGGCGGGCAGCCGACAGCGCCTGCGAAGCCACATCACGCCCATCAGATCCAGCAACCCGGCCCAGAGCCGGTTGTTCAATCCGTAGTGGGACGCGCCGGTGCCCCGCGGGCGGTGGTTGACCGGAACGGACTCGCAGCGTCCGCCCTGGAACTGGATCAGGGCCGGAAGGTAGCGATGCATGTGATCGAAGTACGGCAGCTTCAGGAAGGCATCCCGACGGATCACCTTGAGACCGCAGCCGGTATCCGGCGTGCTGTCGCGCAGCAGCCTCGAACGCACGCCGTTGGCCACGCGCGAGGAAAAGCGCTTGAACCAGGTGTCGCGGCGGGTCGTGCGATGGCCGGCCACCATCTCCAGGCGTTCGCTTCTGGCGCGCTCCAGCAGACGAGGCAGGTCGGCCGGATCGTTCTGGCCGTCGCCGTCGAGCGTGGCCAGCCAGCGCCCCCTCGCCAGGCGAGCCGCCTGCCAGATCGACGTGCTCTGGCCCGCGCTCCGGCGGTGGCGAATCGGGCGCAGCGTGTCATCCGAGGCGGTGCGCGCGGCCAGCATGGACCAACTGTCGTCGCTCGAGCCGTCGTCTACGACGAGCACCTCGTAGCGCAGGCCCAGGGGTTGCATGGCAGCGCCGATCTCGTCGAGAAGATCCGGCAGATTGCCGCTCTCGTCACGGGCGGGAATGATGATCGATACGTCCATTGGACTCCATGAATTCCAGGATGGGTCGTCGAACGCCCTGCAATTGTTTATGGCCAGCCGGGAGGCAGGCTGAAAATATTAGACGCCCCGCAAATAAATCGCTAAATGAATCGAAAACGTCCGTTCATGCATGGGGCCGGTTCCAACGCCGCCGCAGCGCTGCTCGACGCTGCCGATTCCACCATTGGCCGGCCCCGATGGGAATACGGCAAATGACAAGCCCGTTGTCGTGAAGTCAGCCGCCATGCCCCGTGCCGGCGCGTCTAGACTATCATTGCGGATCCCGAAACCCATCCAGCCGCTTGCGCCGCACTGTCCCCGGAATCATGGAGCCCACCGTCCGCTATACCTTCGCCAACGCCGCCTTCAACCCGCGCGAAGGCCGTTTGCAGCTCGGCGAGGAGGACATCATCCTCGAACAGAAAGTGGCTGATTTGCTGCATGCCTTCTGCCGCCGGCCGGGGCAGGTGTTGACCAAGACCTGGCTGATGGAAGAGATCTGGCCGGGCCGCATCGTCAACGAAGACAGCCTGTCTGTGGCGGTCAGCAAGCTCCGGCGCGTGCTGGGCGACCGCGCCGCATCCCCGAAGTACATCCGCACGGTCACCGGCACGGGCTACATCTGGCTGCCGGAGACCCGGCGAGTTTCCGCTAAAGCGGATCGGCCCTATTCGGCGGCCGGTGCGCGAATGGGCTGGTGGCTCTCGTCCGGCATCGTCGGCGCGGGCCTGCTGGTCGCCGCACTGGGCGGCTGGTGGGTCACCCGCGATGGCGCACCCGAGATGTCTCCTGCGCCGCGTGAGTCATCCCCGGCCGAGGAATCTGATGGAGAGGTGGGCCAACTGCTGGAACGGGCCGGTGCGCGACTCGGCAGCGATCGACCCGAGGCCTTGCGCCGAGCTATCGCCGATTTCCGGGCAGTGCTCGAGCAACACCCCGGCACTGCGGCAGCCTACCTGGGCATTGCCGAGGCCAAGCTCGACCTGAGCGGTCTGACTGGTCACCTCGATATCGAACTCTATGCCGACGAGGTTCATGCCCTGCTCGACCGCGTGCTCGAACTCGATCCCGACAATGCCCGCGCCTGGCTGCGCAAGGCCGAACTGTACTGGCTGGCCGACTGGGACCTGCAGACCGCCGAACACGCCTACCAACGCGCCATCGAACTGGCGCCGGACGATCCGCAGAATTACCTCCCCTACAGCGAGTTCCTGCTGTCGCTCGGGGAATTCGAGCGTTCCGAAGCGGTTCTCCAGCGCCTGCGAGAGGCTGATCCAGCCTGGTACCGCTTTCTCAACATGAGCTTCGTCTACACCATGCGCGGCGAGCTCGAGCGCGCGCTGGCGGAGACCCGGCGCCTGATGAACTCCGAGCCAGACTCCGAGCATTTCGGCCGGATGCTGCACCGCCTCGGACTGCTGCTCGACGACGACGAACTCGCCTTCGAGCAATTGATCGTGCTGATGCGCGAAGAAGGCGTCGCGGAAGACCGCATCGAAGACTACGCCGAGCTGTACCGGCAAGCGGGCATCGAAGCCCTGTTCGGCCGAATGCTCGACGATCGACTGGAAACCAATGTCGGCCACTACCGCCCGCCCATCGCCTGGGCGCGCTACGCCGTGATCGCGGGTCGCCCCGACGAGGCCTTCCGATGGCTGGCCGAGGCCGTCGATGAACGCCAGCCCCAGATCCTGCTGGTCAACGTCGACCCCCACTACCTGCCCTTGCGCAACGACCCGCGCTTCGCCGAGCTGCTCGATCGCCTGCCGCAGCGAGCAGGCGATCCGAAGTCTTCCGACTGAGGATCGGAGTCAGCTGTTGAGCGTCGTCACCGGAAACTCTTCCGGCGACAGGACAGTAACCTGGTCACCGCTGCGGATCGATTCGGCGCCGCGCACGATCACCTGCTGGCCGGCGGCCAGCGAACCTTCAACGGCCACGAAATCGCCATGGTCGGCGCCGACTTCCACCGGGATCGCCAGCGCCTTGCCTTCCTCGTCGAGCACGAACACCCGAATCTGCTTTTCTCCGAGAACGAGCGCGTCGCGCGGCACGATGAACTGCTCGGATGGCAACGCGGTGGGCACGGCCACGCTGATCAGTTGCCCGATACGAAACCGGGAAGCCATCCCCGCCGGCACCGTCAGGTAGCCCACGAAACTCTGCGACTGCTCATCGCTGACCGGCACGGTGGCGCGAACCACCATCTCGGCGCTGCCCGAACCCCAGTGCACGCGCAGAGCCCCGACGGCGGCCGGCAACTCGCTGTGCGCCAGCGGGCCGTGGAAACGGATCTCCAGCGAATCGGTACTGACCAGCTGCGCCACCGGCTGGGTGGCCGACACGCTCTCGCCCTGCTGTTGGAATCGCCGGGTCACCATGCCGTCGAAGGGCGCCACGATCCGCGTCCTTGCCAGGTCTTCGCGGGCGCGATCGATCTCGACTGCCAGCAGTTCGGCGTCGGAGCGGGCCATGCCCAGGTCGGCTTCCAGGGCATCCACGTCACGCGCCGAGATCGACTGCTGTTCCTGCAGGCGCCGGTAGCGCTCGAGATCCTGCTGCAGGCGACTGATTTCGATGTGCTTCTTGTTGAGCCGCGCCTCGAGTTCGCGCACGGCCAGTTCGAATGGGTGATCGTCGAGTCGGGCAACCGGCTCGCCCTGCACGACCCGCGTCCCGGGTTCGGCCACCCAGATGAGCGATCCGGCAATGCCGGCCGACACGGAAGAGTCGAAGCGGCTCTGCACCGTGCCGGTGACCATCAGGGTGGGGCTGACCCGGTCGGACTCGATCGGCACCACGGAAACCACGGGGTTGGCCTGCGCCGGGGCCGGAGCGGCGAACAGGACGCCGACCAACGTGACCAGGAAGAGGACGTTCTTGATGTATTGCATGGGATTCATGGTGTTTACTCCTGTCTCTGGAACGATATTTCAGGACGCCTGAGGGGCGCGGGTTTTGAGCTCGGAGGCTTCGCGACGCAGGCGCAGCCTCGCCATCAGGCGCAGCGCCGAAGCCATGAAGACCACGGTGAACAGGGTGCTGGTGAGCATGCCGCCGACGATCACCACGGCAAGGCCGCGATAGATTTCGCTGCCCACGCC
>JAZBPT010000109.1:0-33987 GCA_036351755.1 Wenzhouxiangella sp.
CACTTTATCTCCCGCGCACTGCATACGTCGCCATTGAGTTTCGGGTTCACACCTCGATTTCGGCGAGGTTACCCTTCTCCTCGAGCCAGGCGCGGCGGTCGGCGGCGCGTTTCTTGCCCAGCAGCATGTCCATGATGGCGTCGGTGCCGACGGGGTCATCGACGGTCAGCTGCAGCAGGCGGCGGGTGTCCGGGTCGATGGTGGTTTCCCTGAGTTGAAGCGGGCTCATCTCGCCGAGGCCCTTAAAGCGCGTCTCGGTGACCTTGCCCTTGAGCTTCTCGGCCTCGATCAGGGCGTAGATGCCCTGGCGTTCCTCCCGGTCGAGCGCGTAGTGCGTCTGCTTGCCCACGTCGATCCGGTACAGCGGCGGCATGGCCACGAAGACCCGGCCGGCATCGACCAGGGGCCGGAAATGCTTGAGAAACAGGGCCGAGAGCAGGGTGGCGATGTGCAGGCCGTCGGAGTCGGCGTCGGCGAGGATGATGACCTTGCCGTAGCGGAGCTTCGACAGGTCGTCGGAGCCGGGATCGACGCCGATGGCGATGGCCAGGTCGTGGACTTCCTGCGACTGCAGCACCTGGGCCGGGTCGGTCTCCCAGGTGTTGAGGATCTTGCCCCGGAGCGGCATGATCGCCTGGAATTCGCGGTTTCTTGCCTGCTTGGCGCTGCCGCCCGCCGAGTCGCCCTCCACGAGGAAAAGTTCGGTTTCCTCGAGATCGGTCGAGGCACAATCGGCCAGCTTGCCCGGCAGGGCGGGGCCGGCGGTGACCTTGCGCCGGGCGACCTTCTTGCGCGCCTTCTGGCGCTTGAGCGCGTTGTCGATGGCCAGCCTGGCGATGGCCTCGCCGTCGGCCACGTGCTTGTTCAGCCACAGCGCGAAGGCGTCCTTGACCACGCCGGAGACGAAGCTCGCCGCCGATCGCGAAGACAGGCGCTCCTTGGTCTGACCGGAGAACTGCGGGTCTTCGAGTTTGATCGACAGCAGGAAACTCAGCCTTTCCCAGACGTCCTCGGGAGCCAGCTTGACGCCGCGAGGCAGCAGGCTGCGAATCTCGCAGAACTCGCGCAGGGCCTCGATCAGGCCGGTGCGCAGGCCGTTGGTGTGCGTGCCGCCGGCCGGCGTCGGGATCAGGTTGACGTAGGACTCCTGAACCAGCTCGCCCTCGGGTACCCAGCTCAGCGCCCACTCGGCCTCCTGGTCGGCGCCCGAGAATTCGCCCGTGAAGGGTTTGTCGGGCACGCGGTCCAGACCCTCGAGGCTTTCGGTGAGGTAGTCGGTGAGGCCGTCCTCGAACTGCCAGGTTTCGGTTTCCTTGTTGGCGCGGTCGTCGAGCTTGACCTCCAGGCCGGGGCACAGGATGGCCTTGGCCTTGAGCAGGTGCTTGAGCCTGGGGCGTGAGATGTTGGGTGAATCGAAGTACTGCGGGTCGGGCCAGAAATGCACCTTCGTGCCGGTATTGCGCTTGCCCACCGAGTCGACGACCGTCAGCGGCTGTTCGGTCTCGCCGCCGGCAAACGCGATTTCGTGCTCTTCGCCGGCTCGCTTGATGCGGCAGACCAGTCGCTTCGACAAGGCGTTGACCACCGAAACCCCGACGCCGTGCAGGCCGCCGGAGAACTTGTAGTTCTTGCCCGAGAACTTGCCGCCGGCGTGCAGTCGCGTGAGGATCAGCTCCACCCCGGGGAGCTTGTGCTCGGGGTGCGGATCGACCGGCATGCCGCGGCCGTCGTCGGTGACCTCGACCGAGCCGTCCTCGTGCAGGACCACTTCGATATGCTTGGCGTGTCCGGCCAGGGCCTCGTCGACGGCGTTGTCGACCACTTCGGCGACCAGGTGATTGGGCCGCGCGGTGTCGGTGTACATCCCCGGCCGGCGACGGACCGGCTCGAGACCCTGGAGGACTTCAATATCGGACGCCTGGTAGGCGTTACTCATGGAGTTGGCTTCCCGGTGCGGATGACTGGCGCCTCATTATGGCGCAATCGACCGGTGTCAGTCCGAGTAATCCTTGAACATCCGCAGTATCTGAAAATCCTGCTCGCGCATGGCGTCGCGATGCGTGACCAGAGCGTCGACCCTTTCGAGCCACTCCAGTTCGTCGGCCTTTCTCTGAAAATGAATGTCGTTGTCCGCAATTCGCCACTGTCCCCGGCGAGACTCGAGAAAGTCGATTAGCGCCTGCAGGTCCCTGGCCGGTCGCAGGCGCGAATCGAGCGAGGGTTCGATCGACGTCTCGATGTCTCCGAGGAAGGGCTTGACCAGCAATTCCAGCATCTGCGGATCGAGTTGTGTCGTGCGCCTGAGCCGCTGGTATTCCTGTTGGCGACGGTTCCAGGCGTTGCGGGCGGCTTCCGCACGGCGCTCAAGCGCGTCGCGATAGGTGTCCAGCGAATTACGCGCCGTATCGAGATCGGGGTCCAGCGCCAGGGACTCGGGCATGACGGCCATGAACGCGTTGGCGAACGGTTCCTGCAGGTCCGGACCCTCGTGCAATCTCAGGATGTCCTCGAACGTGCGTTGATGATATGCGACGACGCGCTGGAGGTCGCCGGTGAAATCGCCGAATGGCGTTTTGAGGGCGGCGGCAACACGCGACCATGAGCCGCCATTTCGCCAGTACTCGGCCATCATTGCGTAGCGCGCGCCGATCTCGCCGATCAGCTCGGCCGCCGGACCCTCGAGCGCTCGCATGTCCTCCGGGCAGTTGTCCAATTGCGAGGCAGGGAGTTGAAACTCGATGGTCTGCAAGGCCCTGCGGTTGGCCCGCCGGCCCTCGCGGCAAGCGGGGATGAAGCGCCACGTCTCGACCGCACTGACTGCTGCCCGGTCGAAGATGGCTTCGGGCTCGCTGTCGATGACTTCGACGTTACGCGGAATGCCCTGTTCGTCGATCATGAATTCGAGCTTGACCCGGCCCGTCAGGCAGAACATGGAGGCAGAATGCGGGTAGTAGGGCTGCTGCCGCGTGATCGGTATGATGTCGCTATCGCCTTGCGAGCAATCGGGGCCACGAGGCTCGGTTGTGGCCGCCATCGCGGTCGCGATGAACAATGGGCCAAGCAGGCTGAATATCCAGGTACTGTGATACATGAAGGTTCCAGTCTCCAACGCGGCCTGGAATCTAGCATTTCCAACCAGGTTCGGCAAAATCCTCGTCATGGCGCAAACCAGCAAGATCATTCTCAGCCGAAAGGGCTTCGACAGTTCTGCCGGCGGGGTGCCCAGTCCGATCCTGCCGGATGGGCGAATGGTGTCGCTGCCGATTCCCGATTCGCGCTCGCCGGTGCGCTATGGCGATATCGGCGATGGGGAGCGTGATATCGGCGCCCTGGTCTCCAACCTGACCCGGGGGCGCATCCGCCGCAGTTCGCGCGCGCACCTCGATCCCGACCTGGTGCACGATGATCTCGAGCGTCCGGCCGGCTGGAGACCGCTTTTCGGCCAGGAGGGCGCCGCCCAGGGGCACCTGCGTAACGAGGGGGTCGGTCCGGGCGACCTGTTCGTTTTCTTCGGGCTGTTTCAGCGCGTTATCAGGACACGTGGACGCTACGTGTTCGATGCGCAAGCGCCGCGCGTCCACGTGATCTGGGGCTGGCTGCAGGTCGAAACCGTGGTCCCGGTGGCTGACTGCCCCGATGCCATGCGCCGCTGGGCAGAACGGCATCCGCACCTCCATCACGATCCTGTGCCCGGCAACGTCCTCTACGTGGGTCGCCGCCGGCTCGCACTGACGAAAGGCACGTCGGGCGAGCTGCCCGGCAGCGGCGTGTTTCCGCGTTACTCGCGCTTGCTACAGCTCAGCGACCGCGGCGCCTGCCGCCCGAGCGACTGGCGGCTGCCGGCCTGGATGTACCCGCAACCAGGAAGAGAAGCCCTGTCCTATCACCGGCTGGCGGCGCGCTGGTCGCGGGAGGACGGCGTAACCCGGCTGCGCTCGGCAGCCCGGGGCCAGGAGTTCGTGCTCTCCGCCGGGCAGTACCCTCAGGCGGCCGCCTGGCTGGAGGCCCTGATTGGTCGCTGGCGAAGCACCGCTAGCGCGTGAAAGCCGGTCGATATATGCGTTTTGCTTTCACGAATGTGATTTTTTCGGCATGATCGGGGGCGGAATTACGTGATGTGTCTGTAAGGGGCCCGGTTTCGAGGCGAGATGTCCGCGAGCCGGGCATCAACGCTCACAAGGACGGAGGTCCAACATGAAAAGAGGATTCCCTACCCAAGCGGAGTCACAGCGTAACCGGGGACTGATCCCGGCCATCGCGCTGGCATCCTTTCTGGCAGCCGGTCAGTTGCACGCGGCCATCGCGCTGATCGTGGTCCCCGACGAGGCCTTCGATTCGCCGGGCAACAGCTCGACGTCCGAGCCTTTCGGAGCCACCAGCCAGTGCACGGACGGCATGCGCTTCCAGCAGATTGTCGATGGGGATGCGATTGGCGGCGGTAACATCAGCGGACTGGGTTTTCGGCTCGACGACGGTCAGCCGGCTCTTGGTTCGGTGACATACGGCGACACCACGATCAAGCTTTCGTCGACCACGCGTAACCCCGGCAATATGAGCAAGACGTTCGCCGACAACATAGGCTCGGACGAAACGCTGGTCTTCCAGGGTGACTTCACGGTCTCGGCCGGGACTGCTTCGCCGACCAACCCGTTCGATTTCCAGCTGCCGATCGAGGTGCCCTTCGAGTTCAACGGCTCGTCGCACAACCTGCTCATCGACGTCACGGTCGAGAACTGCCCCGCCGGCGCAGACGGATATGTCTTCGATGCCGACACGCGCGACGTCAAGAGCGAGTACGCCTTCGACAAGGATGCGGGAACGGCCGCGGCCTCCACCAGCGCCGGAGGCCTGGTGACCGAAGTCGTCCTCAGTTCGCCGCCTCCGCTGCCCCCGCTGTATTCCTGTCCTTTCAACGGCACGGGTGGCGACTTTCTCGATCGCGGCTTCTACGTCGAGAACTTCCCCGGCGAGCGCCTCGATCGGGTGACGCTCCAGTACTATCCCCAGGCGGCCGGGCTCTACACACTCGAGCTCACAGCACGTGAGGGGAGCTACGACGGCCGATTGATCGGCCGCCGAACCGTCACGTTCGATTCGTCGGGTAGCAGCGATGTGCAGCGTCAGACCTACGATTTCGGCGGCGCGACGGTGACCGAGGGCGCGGTCGTGACCTTCAGTCACGAGATCCTTCGACGCCCTGGCAGCGCCGGCATCAGTTACGACACGGCCAGCAATTCCGGCGGCTGTCCCGATATCGTGCAGACCCACGGCACCTCACCGCCGCTCGACAGCGTTCGCCGAGATAGCATGGGCCTGCAGATCAACCATGTCAGCCGGCCTCGCGGCCTGGGCGGCAACTGGTCGGTGTTCGGGCATGACGGTGAAGGATTCATGATAGATGTCACCGAGAGAAACCAGCTTGTTGCCATCTGGTTTACCTACGACGATGCGGGCAACCAGATGTGGTTGATTGGCGTGGCCGAGAACTTCGACGGCAGTCAGGCCACTATGAGTGTTGACGAAGTGACCGGCCCGGTGTTTGGTCCCGACTTCGATTCCGGCGATGTCGTTACGGATGGCTGGGGCACGGTATCGTTCACCTTCGATGACTGTGAAGAAGGCACGGTTCACTACAACTCGACCACCGGCTTCGGCTCGGGGGTCTACGAGATTGTGAAGATCTACAACACCGAACAGCAGATGTGTCCGTGATTTGCTGACCCTGTGCGGGTCGCCGTTCGGCGGCCCGCTCTTTCCGGACGCTCCTGCAGTTGTATGGCAAACTGCCGGCTGACCCCGCTATCCGGATTGCCGCCATGCCCAGAACGATTCCTTTCGCGCTGAACGCGCTGGTCCTCCTCGCTGTCGTCGCGATCGCCCTGGACGCCCAGGGGAGTGGAAATGACGGCACGCAGCCCGATGCCGCATTCGATGCTCAATTGGCCGAGGAATTGGGCGCCGATGTCTACGGCATGCGCCGCTACGTCATGGTCTTGCTCAAGTCGGGCGACAATCGTGATCACCCACCCGAACGCGTTGCGGAATTGCAGCGCGGGCATCTCGACAATATGCAGCGACTGGCCGACGAGGGCGTCCTGGTGCTGGCCGGGCCTTTCATAGAAGGTGGCGATCGCCGCGGTATTTTCGTGTTTGCCGTCGATACGGCCGAAGAGGCCAAGGCATTGACCGCGTCGGATCCGGCCATCCAGGCGGGTCGCCTGGAAGCCGAGTACTGGCCGTGGTACGGCTCGGCGGCGCTGCTGCAACTGGGCGACATTCACGAGCGAATCGCGCGCGAACAGCCCTGATCGGCGGCCGGTCGCCGCCGGAGCGATCAGCCCGCCAGGTGAGCGCTGCCGCGGTGCGTCTGCGGATCGAAGGAATCCACCTTGATCGTGACCAGCGCGTCGATTTGATCGGCCCGCGCACCGGAGACTTCGATGATCGAATCGCCGATGCGGGCTTCTCCGCGTCCGCTGCTTTCGTCGAAGGCCGTCAGGTAGACGGTCAGCTCCTCACCCGCTTCGAAGGTCGGATGGGCGCTACGGAATGTCCAGGTCTTGAACAGGCTCATATCGTGCTCGCTCCCTTGCTGATGCGGTCGGATGTGTATTCGCGGCCGAACCCGGTGATGGCGGCGAACAGGAAGATGAAGACCAGCAGCCAGCCGTGGAATACCCAGGGCCAGGCGGCCACCGGACTGACCACCAGTTCCGGCGTGAACCAGGGATAGATGTCGACCAGTTCATTCATCTGTGTAAAGGCCACGAGCACGCCGCCGGACCAGGGAAAGATGTAGCCCAGCGCCGAGGTGTTGGCGTCGAGGATGTTGGCGCGGCGATAACCGTTGATGTTGAACTTCTTGCCGATCTTGGCGATGTAGGGTGCGATCGCGATTTCCGCCGCGGTGTTGATGGTGACCGCCGCGTTGATGCCAGCGGTGACGCTAACCATGGTCACCTCGGCCGACCGAACCGTCTTGGCGACCGAGCGTAGCAGGAAGTCCTGCAGGGCCTGGAAGCCGCCGCCGCGGATCATGATCTGCGCGCCGGCGATGACCAGCAGGATCAGCACGCTGAGCGTCACGAAACCGAAGGCGCCGTCGTAGATGCTGCCGCCGACGCTGGCCGATTCGGCCGTGGCGATCAGCGGCCAGCCGGCGAAGGTTTCGGCCGCCCAGCTTCCCTCGGGCACGTTGAATACCAGCATGTCGCTGCCGGGCGCCAGTCCGAAGACTACATTGATCACGATGGCCACGATCAGGCCCCAGGAAATGGCTTCGATGATGTGACGGCCGGCGATGGCGGTGAAGATCACCGTGCCCATCGACAGCAGGTGCAGCAGTCCGGCCGGGTTGCTGGTTTCTTCGAACAGTTCGCGTGCGCTGGCTGAGACATTGCTCTCCGGCGCCATGCCGGCGGCGATGATATAGGCGATCAGGGACAGGATGGCGGCCGTGATCGCGTACTTGAAGCGACTGGCGACCACGCCGCCCACGTCCGAGTCCTGGGTGACGGCGCTGACGATCGTGGTGTCGGAAACCGGCGCGAGGTTGTCGCCGAAAACAGCGCCCGAAAGGATGGCGCCGAGCATCAGGACGGGATCGGCGCCCAGTGCCACGCCGGCCGGGAAGAACAGCGCCACGAAGGCGATGGTGGTGCCGTAGCCGGTGCCGATGCCGGTGGCCAGCAGGCCGGCCAGGATGAACGTGATGGCGGGGAACAGGGTCGGGCCCACGCCGGTGACCTGCGCCAGCCAGCCCAGTCCGTCGACGAAGCCGCCGACCTGCAGGGTGGCCGAAAACATGCCGGCCCACAGCCAGGCCACGATGGCCGTGACCGCCACAGGCTGCGACATCCCTTCGAAGATGGCGTCGGCATAGGTTTTCCAGGGGCCCTTGACGAAGAGCATCCCGATGACCAGGCCGATGAGCATGCCGGCGATCAGCCCGGCGGTATCGCCGATGGCCAGGATGCCCGACTGGAAGATGGCCCAGGCGATGAAGAAGACGATCGGCAGGGCGCTGAGCGCCTTGCCACCGCGAAACTCGATAGTTGTCTGAGACGCCGGGTCGGACCCGGTCGTTGCTGGCTGGTTCATGGAAGCGCTCCCTCCTGGCTGCTTCTTCGTGGCAGTTTTGCGAAACTGGATCAACCTGCGGAGAATAGCCTTGATCAGCAGCGGGGTTCAAGGCGAAGCATCCGGCGGGCGGCAGGCAAGAGGATCGCATTCGTTCTTGCACCGAGCCGCTGCGCCGCACTGCCGCAGCCGTTCGTGGGCGTTGACCCCGTCGCAAAGACATCGGAGGACGAAGCATGTGGATCGACCTGCTCCTGGTCATCGTGGGCATAGGTCTGCTGACCCTCGGCGGTGAGGTGTTGATCAGCGGCGCGCTGGGTCTGGCGCGTCGCATGCAGATCAGTACGTTGCTGACCGGGCTCGTGGTCGTCGGCTTCGGGACGTCCACGCCCGAACTCGTGGTCAGCGTCGATGCGGCCCTCATCGATCAGCCGGGCATCGCGCTCGGCAACGTGGTCGGCAGCAACATCGGCAACGTGCTGCTCATCCTGGGGCTGTGCGCCGTAGTGCGGCCGTTGCCGGTCACACCGCTTGGGCTTTCGCGCGATGCCGTCTCCGGCGTGGCGGTCAGCGGCCTGTTCATCGTCCTGGCCGCCGGGGTCGCGCTCGGAAGGGTCGATGGCATCATCCTGCTGGCGGGCCTGGCCGCGTACCTGGCCTGGGCCTACCGCACCGAAAAGCGCCTGGAAGCCGAGGGTATCCGCGAGGTCGATCCCGATGCCGTTCCTGGCAGCGCCGAGCATTCCAGGCTGTATATCGCGGCCACGATCTTGGGTGGATTGCTCTTGCTCATCGCCGGCTCACGCGTGCTGCTGATCGGCGCCGTGGCCCTGGCGCGAGACCTGGGCGTGTCGGAAGCCGTCATCGGTCTCACCCTGGTGGCGGTGGGTACCTCCCTGCCCGAGCTGGCGGTGTCCCTGCTGGCCGTCATCCGCCGGCAGGTCGACGTCGCCGTCGGCAACATCCTGGGCAGCAACCTGTTCAACCTGCTCGGCATTCTCGGCGTGTCATCGCTGCTCCAGTCGCTGCCGTTTCCGCGCCGCATGGTGGTCTTCGACCAGTGGGTGCTGCTGGGATGCAGCATCGCGGTCCTGCTCATGCTCTGGACGGGCCGCCGCCTGAGCCGGGCCGAGGGCGGCGTCTTCCTGGCGGCGTATGCCGCCTACCTGTTCATCACCTTCCGTGTTTTTCCGGCCTGAACGCACGGTGATTGGCAAGGTGCGCGCTCCTCGTGAACCGGGATCTCGGGGCCGCCGAAACCGGGACCGTCGGCACATGCGCCCGCCGTGCGGCGGAAGAGACAATGCTGCGACCAGACTTGCACTTCGAGGAGGCTTCCGATGACAACGCGAATACTGGTCCTGACGATCCTGCTGGCTTCGTTGCTGCCGGCCATCCCGGCACAGGCGCGCGACGTCCAGGTGATGGTCCTGGGCACCTATCACCTGGCGAATCCGGGGCGGGACCTGCACAACGTCGAAGTCGACGACGTCACGTCGGAGCCGAGGCAGCGGCAACTCGAGGCCGTCGCCGACGTGCTGGCCGTGTTCGGCCCCGATCGGGTTGCGGTCGAGGCGCTTTCCGACCGTGACGATCTGTCGCTGGCCAGCTACGAACAGTTCAAGCCGGCCGACCTCAGCGAAGTCAGGAACGAGACCGTGCAGATCGGCTTTCGCCTGGCGCATCGCCTGGGTCACCAGCGGGTTTTCGGCATCGACGAGCAGGACGAGAACACGGACTACTATCCGTTCGGTCGGGTCAGTGACTTTGCACAAGCCAACGACCAGAGCGAGCCGATCGAGGCGCTGCATCGACTGGGTGCTTCCTACGTGGAGACGGTCGGCCGCCTTCATGCCGAGGGCCACATCGGGGGTGCGCTGCACTGGATGAACCAGCCGACCATGATCGATCGGATGCAGAGTCTCGCCTACTACGAACTGCTCGGCGTGGGCGACCGCGAAGAGCAGCCCGGTGCCCTGCTCAATGCGCGCTACTACGAGCGCAACGCGCGCATCTTCGCCAAGCTGATGCAAGTCGTGGAGCCCGGAGACCGCGTGTTGGTGGTCTACGGGGGCGGGCACAGTTACTGGCTGCGTCACTTCGTGTCGATGACACCGGGCTTCGAACTGGTCGAAGCCAACGACTATCTCTCCGCCCTGGCCGCGCAGTAGCCGGTTCGGGGTGATACCGTTCGCCCCTGACCCCGGAACCCTGACTGGAGGCAAGCATGGCCGAACGACGAACCGCACTGGTGACCGGCGCCAACCGTGGCATCGGCCTGGCCATCGCGCGTGGCCTGGCTGCGCAGGACATTCACGTACTCGCTGCCGCACGCGACGTGGACAAGGCGAAGGCGGCCGTCGGCGAGATCGACGGCACGGCGACCGGCGTGGCGCTGGACCTGAGCGAGCCCGGCGTCGTGAGCGAGGCGGCGAGGCAGCTGGCCGAGGCCTACGGGCCGATCGACATCCTGGTCAACAATGCCGGCGTGCTCGTCGCCGATGATCTCGAGGACCTGGAACTGGCCGACTTCGTGCACTCGCTTCAGGTCCATCTGATCGCCGCCTTCGAACTCATCCAGTCGCTGGGCCTCCCGATGCGCGAACGCGGCTGGGGACGCATCGTCAACATGACTTCGGGCTGGGGCGCCTTCGCCGAAAACCTTGAAGGACCGTTCGCCTACGCGGTCAGCAAGGCCGGGCTCAACGCCCTGACCGTCAAGGCTGCCCAGTCGCTGGGCGATGCCGTCAAGGTCAACTCGGCCTGCCCGGGCTGGGTGCGAACCGACATGGGCGGCGACGAGGCGCCCCGCTCGGCAGAGGAAGGCGCCGATACGCCGATCTGGCTGGCGACGCTGCCCGACGACGGTCCGGCGGGCGGTTTCTTTCGCAGCCGCAGGCCGATCGACTGGTGATCGCGTCAGGGCGGCCGGGGCAATACACCCGTGCTGCCTTCCGGCGTCAGAACAGGCTGCCCTGGTCGCCCGTGCGCGCCGGGCGCGTGAACTTGCCGGTGTCGAGCGGCGGCGCCTCGTCGCGATCGAGCCCGAAACGCTTGCGCGCCACCCGGAAGCGGCCGGCGATCAATTGCGCCAGGTGGCCGGAACCGGTCTGTCGGCGGCCCCAGGCGGGATCGTAGTCCCGCCCGCCGTAGAGTTGCCGCACGAGGCTCATGACGTGTTCCGCGCGATCGGGGTAGTGATTGGCCAGCCAGTCGCGGAAGAGGTCCTTGAGCTCGTGCGGCAGCCTGAGCACCACGTAGCCCGCCCGCGTCGCGCCCGCCTCGGCGGATGCGCGCAGGATGGCTTCGATCTCGTGGTCGTTGATGGCCGGAATGACCGGCGCGACCATTACGCCCGGGCGGATGCCGATGTCGCGCAATTCGGAGAGGATGCGCAGCCGCGCTGCCGGCGAGGCCGTGCGCGGTTCCAGCGTTCGCTTGAGGTCGTTGTCCAGCGTGGTGATGCTGACCGACACAGACACGAGGTTCTCGCGGGCCAGGTCGGCCAGGATGTCGAGATCGCGCAGGATCGTCACGCCCTTGGTCAGCAGGCTGACGGGATGGCGATACTCGGCGAGCAGCTCGAGCAATCGCCGCGTCAGGCGAAACTCACGTTCGATCGGCTGGTAGGCGTCGGTGTTGATGCCCAGCACGATGGGGCGGCAGCGGTAAGCGGGTTTGCGCAGTTCTGCTTCAAGCAGTTCGACCGCGTTTTCCTTCTGGAACAGCCGGGTCTCGAAGTCGAAGCCGGGTGAGAGGTCCAGGTAGCTGTGGGAAGGCCGCGCGAAGCAGTACACGCAGCCGTGCTCGCAACCCCGGTAAGGATTGATCGACTGCTCGAACGGAATGTCCGGAGAGCGGTTGCGCGAGATGATCGAGCGGCCACGCTCGGCCTGGACGGTGGTTCGCAGGGCCGGCAAATCCTCGAGCTCACGGGCCCAGCCGTCGTCGAAGGTTGCGGTTCGCAGGGCGTTGAACCGGGATTCCGGATTCTTCGTGGCGCCGCGGCCCTTCTGTCTCGAAGCGACTTGCATGACGTTACTGTAAATCAATACAGTTATTCTTGCACGACATTTCCCCGGCCGAATCCGGAAAGCGGCGGCAGGTTGCCCGCGGGCGCCCCGGCGGCGTTAAAGTATTCTCGAATAATCAGACATGGGGAGAGAGCATGGCTGGCATCAAGCCGCTCGGCGTGGACCAGGTCTACCGGCGCTGCCCGGAAGAGAGCCTGGATTTCGAAACCACGGACAGCCTGGAGCCACTCGGCGATCCCGTCGGGCAGGAGCGCGTGCTCCAGGCCATGCGCTTCGGCGCCGGTATCCGCAATCACGGCTTCAACCTGTTCGTGCTGGGGCCCCGGGGTGTCGACCGGCACGCCCTGGTGCGGCGCTTTCTGGAGAAGCGGGCGGCCGACGAGCACACGCCACCGGATCTCTGTTACGTCTACAACTTCTCCGAACCCGATTCGCCGCGCGCCATTCGCCTCAGCGCTGGCGACGGACGGCGCCTGCGCCGCGACATGGACGGGTTCGTCGAAGAGCTGCGTACCGGCGTTGCCGCGGTCTTCGAGAGCGAGGAATATCAGAGCCGGATGCAGGACATCCAGGACGAATTCGAGCAGCGGCAGCAGAAGGGGCTGAGCGAGATCGGGGAGGAGGCCAGTGAATCCGATATCGCGCTGATCTCGACGCCCGGCGGTTTCACCCTGGCGCCGATGCGCGACGGCGAGGTGCTCGAGCCCGACGAGTACGAGAAGCTGCCCGACGACGAGCGCAAGAAGATCGAGGACAAGGTCGCCGAGCTGCAGAAGAAGCTGCAGCAGGAAATCCAGCGCATTCCGGCGCTTCGCAAGGAGCTCCGCAACCGCGTTCGCGAGCTCAACGAGGAGATGATCCTTTTTGCGCTCGGCGGGCCCATCCGGGAGCTCAAGGACCACTGGTCGCACGAGCCCGATGTCACCAGCTATCTCGATGCCGCGCGCGAGCACGTGGTCGAGAATGCCGAGGCGCTGCGCGGCCGGCGGGGCAGCGGACCGCCCGAGGAGTTGCTCGAGCGTTTCCGGGTCAACCTGCTCGTCGACAACGCCGAGGCCGAGGGCGCCCCGGTCATTTACGAGGACTTGCCGACCCACCATCACCTGGTCGGCTGGATCGAGCACCAGATCCGCAACGGCGCGCTGTACACGGATGTCTCGATGATCCGGCCCGGCGCGTTGCACCGCGCCAACGGCGGCTACCTCATCCTCGACGCCCGGCGCGTGCTGTCGCACCCCATGGCCTGGGAAAGTCTCAAGCGCGTGCTCTTCTCCGGCGATGTCCGCATCGAGTCGCTCGAACGTCTCTACGGCCTGGTCAGCACCACCAGCCTGCAGCCCGGCAACATACCCGTCTCCGTCAAGGTCGTGCTGGTCGGCGAGAGGCTGCTCTACTACTTGCTGGCGCACTACGACCCGGACTTCCTGGAGCTGTTCAAGGTCGAGGCCGATTTCGAGGACGAGATCGATCGCAACGAAGAGAACCACACGCTGTATGCACGCATGCTCGCTTCCCTGGCCCGGCGGACCGAGACGCCGCCGCTGGATCGCTCCGGCGTGGCCCGGATGATCGAGCACGCCAGCCGGCTCGCCGACGACCAGCGCAAACTCACCGCCGACGACCGCGTCCTGCGCGACGTGCTCACCGAGGCCGGGTACTGGGCCGGTGAAGCGAACTCGGGCGTGGTCACGGGAGAGCACGTCCAGCGGGCCATCGAAGCGAGAAACGAGCGCGCCGGCCGCCTGCGCAAGGCCAGCCTCGAACAGATCGACCGCGGCACGGTCATGGTTTCGACCCGAGGCGAGGTCGTGGCCCAGATCAACGGGCTGTCGGTCATCCAGCTCGGGGATTTCCGCTTCGGGCGGCCGTCGCGAATCACGGCGACCGCCCGTCCGGGCAACGGCCGCGTCGTCGATATCGAGCGCGAGGTCGAACTGGGCGGGCCGATTCACAGCAAGGGCGTGCTCATCCTGTCGCGATTCATCGCCAGCCGCTACGCGCCCGAAAGCGAACTGTCCCTTTCGGGCAGCGTGGTCTTCGAACAATCCTACGGCGGTGTCGACGGCGATTCGGCGTCGCTGGCCGAAACCTGCGTGCTCCTGTCGGCCATCGCCGCGCTGCCCCTGAAGCAGTCGCTGGCCGTGACCGGTTCGGTCAACCAGCACGGTAGGGTGCAGGCCGTCGGCGGCATCAGTGAAAAGGTGGAGGGTTTCTTCGACGTGTGTCGACAGGCCGGTGAACTCGACGGTCATGGCGTGATCGTCCCGGCGGCCAACGTCGAGCACCTGATGGTCAAGCCGGCGGTGCGCGAAGCCGTGGCCGACGGCCAGTTCCGGATCTACCCGGTCGAGTCGGTCAACGACGCCATAGAGTTGCTGACCGGCGTGACCGCCGGCGAGCTTGACAAGGCGGGGGACTACCCCGAAGGCAGTTTCAATCGCAGCGTCGCCGAGCGTCTGCAGTATTTCGCCCGGATCGCCCGCCGCTCACGGGACAAGGACGCGAGTCCGGAAAGCGATGGGGAAGACAACTGACAACGGCCGGTCCGGTGGCATGACGCCGACGCGGGTCGTCGTACTGCTCGACGCCTCGCCGGACGCGCTGCGCGCGCTCGAGGTGGCGGCCGAACTGGCCCGGCGCCATGATGTGCCCCTGCTCGCGGTGACCGTGGAGGAAACCGATCGCCTCCGCAGTGCTGCTTTTTCCTTCGCCAGCGAGGTCGGCGCCGCCTCCGGGGCGATCCGGCCGGTCGATGAAGCATTGTTGAGTCGACGGCGCGAGCGCCTGCCGGTCGGCATCCGGCGTGTCGTCGAGCGCGTCGCCGGCAGCGACGGGATCAGCTGGCGCCTGGTGGTCGCGCGCGGTCGCCTGGTCGAGGAGGTGCTGGCCCTGTCCGAGCCGGGCGATGTGCTGATGCTCGGACGCGTGGGTTGGTCTTCGCGGCTGGGCCGTCGGCTCGGCACCGCGCCGCTGGTGCTGGCGCGCCGGGCCATGGGCAGCGTGCAGATCTGTTCGGCGCGGCCGGTCCGGGAGCGCGGCCGGATCGCGGTCCTCGTCGAACACCCTGCCGCCGCGCAGCCCCTGCTGGGCCTGGCGGCCGAGCGCGCGCGCAGAGCGGGGCGTGAGCTGGTCTTGCTGCTGCCCGCTTCCGTCGACGTCGACCCCGAACGCCTGGCCGCCGAGCTGGGCCGCCGGCCACCCGCCTGGCGATCACGCCTGCTGCAATCGTTCGCGACCGGCGAGATGTTGCGGGCGCTCGCTGAGGAAGGCGCCGTGGAGCTGCTGGTCGGGCGCTCGGGCGCCTGGCTCGAATCTCCCGCTGCCGCGCGCCTGCTCGCCCACTGGCAGATGCCCCTGCTGGTGGTCGGTGCGCCGGCGCGGGATCAGTCGAGGACGAGCTCCCCGGCCGGCTCGCGCAGGTTGTAGCGCGAAGCCATCGCCGCGCCGTAGGCGCCGGTGTTGGCGATGAGCAGGATGTCGCCCTCGCTCGATTGCGGCAGCAGCCGGTCCAGGCCCAGGATGTCGCCGGTCTCGCAGATCGGGCCCACCACGTTGTAGACGTGGTCGCCGGGTTCGTCGAGCCGGCTGAGATTCACGATCTCGTGCCAGGCGCCGTAGAGGGCCGGCCGGATCAGGGAGTTCATGCCCGTGGCCACGCCCACGTAGCGGACGTCGCCCTTGCCCTTGGTCTGCGTGACGCGGGCCAGCAGCGCGCCGGCCGGCGAGACGACGTAGCGGCCCGGCTCGATCCAGACCTGCACCGAGCGCGGCAATTGCCGCTTCAGCTCGGCCAGGCCGCCGTCCATCGCGGTCATGTCCAGAGGCAGCTCGTCGGCCCGGTCGGGTACGCCCAGGCCGCCGCCCAGGTTGATGATTTCGACCGTGTCGATCCGGCGCGCCGCCTCTCCCAGAGTCTCGAGGCTGCGGTGCCAATTGTCGGGGTGCATGATGCCCGAGCCGGTGTGGGCGTGCAGGCCGCGAATGCGGATGTCGTGCGCGCGACACAGGGTCATCGCACGGTCCAGTTCGGCCAAGGGAATGCCGAACTTCGAGTGGCTGCCGGCGGTTCGAACGAGCTTGTGGTGACCCAGGCCCGAGCCGGGGTCCAGGCGCAGAAACACGGCCTGGCCGGCGAGTTCACGACCCCACTGCTCGAGGACGTGCAGGTTGTCGACCGTCAGCGGCAGGCCCATTTCCACGGCCCGCCGGTATTCCTTGCGCGGCGCGAAATTGGGCGTGAACAGCATGTCGGAGGGCTTCAGGCCGGACACGTGCTCGAGGGCGTGCTCGGCCTCGGCCAGCGAGACGCACTCGATGCCCAGGCCGCCCGCCACGGCCGTGCGCAGGATTTCCGGGTGCGAATTCGCCTTCATGGAATAGAGCACGCGGTCGACCGAGCTGAGGCCGCGCAGCTTGCGGCAGGCCTCGCGAACCGTCGGCAGGTCGTAGACGTAGGCGCTGTCACGTCCGTTCATGCGATCGAGCAGTTCGGCACGGCGCTCGCGCCACCACGGCGTGACGTGCACGGGCGCGGCTTCGTCGCGGAACAGTTGCTCGAAGGTCGGCCCGAAGACCGAATCGCCGCCGACCCCGCCGGGAATGACCTGCTGGTGAAGCTGCTGCACCAGGCGGTCGGCGTGGCGTGATTCGACCACGAAGGTCAGGTTGAGATCGTTGGCGGCCTGGCTGACCTGGAAGATGCGTCTCTGCTCGAAGACTTCCAGCGCGGGGCCGAGCCGGTGCAGGATCGTCCGGATGCCCAGCCCCACCAGGCTGACGGTGGCGCAGTCGGTCAGGATCTCGACCCGGCACAGGCGGCCGAGCGCGCGCGCCAGCTCGTCGAGGACGGCCTGGTCGGCCACGTTGGCCCCGGGATCCAGGGTCAGCGTGACGTTGGACTCGGAGGTTGACACCTGGTCGACCGACAGGCCGAGTTCACGGAAGACGTCGAAGACGGCGGAGAGGAAACCGACTTGCTGCCACATGCCGATGTCCTCGAGCGAGACCAGCGTGATCGGCTTGCGCTGCACGATGGCCTTGACCTGTGCACCGTGCTCCGGCGTGGAGGGCGTGATCCGCGTGCCCTCGATGTCCGGCCGGTCGGTCTGGCGCATCCGGATCTCGATGTGCTGCTCGTGGGCCGGGATCAGGGCGGCCGGGTGCAAGGCCTTGGCGCCCATGGCGGCCAGCTCCTGGGCCTCGCGGAAGCCGACCTGCCGGAGTAGGCGTGCGCCGGGAACGCGCCTGGGGTCGGCCGAGAACAGGCCGGGAACGTCGGAGAAGATGTCCACGCGCCTCGCGCCGAGCACCGCTGCGAGCGCGGTGGCCGAGGTGTCCGAGCCGCCACGCCCGAGCAGGACCGTCTCGCCGGCCGGGCTGGCCGCCACGAAACCGGGCATCACCCACACGTCGGATTCGCAGGCCAGTCCGGCGGCGCGTTCCGGGTCGGGGTGGGGCAGGCAGCGCGCGGAAAGGTAGCGCGCCCGCGGGCTGCGGGCTTCGCGCTCGTCGCTGACCAGCACCCGGCGGCTGTCCAGCCAGGCGGCGGTCACGCCGTCTTGCGCGAGACGGGCCACGGCCAGCCGGCTCGACAGCATCTCGCCGGTGGCGAGCAGGTGCGCCTGGTGGGCCGGCGACCCGACGTCGAATTCGTCCTCGAGGAATTGACGCAGCGCCGCCAGCGGCTCGTCCAGCGCCTGGCCGGGCAGGTCGCAGGCGGACAGCATCGCCTGGTGGCGTTGCTGCACCTCCTTGAAGAGTGAGTCGGCATCGGCATCCGCCCCGGAATCGATGTGTGCCTGCAGGAGATCGGTGATGCCGCGCAGGGCCGAGACCACCACCGCCACGCTGAATCCTTCCGAACGGGCCTGTTCGACCTGCTCGGCGATTCGCGGCCAGTTTTCGGCTTGCGCCACGGAACTGCCCCCGAACTTGAGTACGCGCCATTGCGCGTCTTGGACGCTTGCGACTTGATTCATTACGATGTGCCGATGAGGGTGGATTCGCTGTACCGAATAAAATCGGCTATTCTGGCTGAAAACACGGTTGGGGCCGGCCCGCAGGCGGGACGGGAACCACCGCGATTCTACGCGATAGAGCGAACATGAATAGCGTCACGCAAGGGTCGGGGAACAGGCGTTCGGCATCGGTCAGCGATGTGGGTCGCGTCCGGAGGGAAAATCAGGACGCGGTGCTGGCCGACGACGAACTGGGCCTGTGGCTCGTGGCCGACGGAATGGGAGGACACGCCGGGGGAGCGCGCGCCAGCGCGATCGCCCGCGACACCGTGCGCGAGCGAACCGCCCGCGGCAAGCGCCTGGCCGAGGCCGTAATGGCCGCTCACCACGCCATCCGGGCCGAGCAGCGCGAACGTCCCGAATACAACGACATGGGCACGACCATAGTTGCGGTCGCCGAGCGCGACGGCCGCTACGAGGTGTGCTGGGTCGGCGACAGCCGGGCCTATCGTTTCTGCCCGGACAGCAAGCGTCTCGAGTTGCTGACCCGGGATCACAACGTCGCCGGCGTCCTCGTGGCATCCGGGGCCCTGACGCCCGACGAAGCCACCCGCCACCCCCAACGCCATGTCCTGACCGATTGTCTCGGGCTGGCGGGTGATGAAGCGCCGCGCATCGACCTGGTCGAGAACGAATGGCGGCCCGGCGACATGATTCTGCTGTGCTCCGACGGGCTTTCGGGCGAACTCGGAGACGGCGAGATCGAGCGCATCCTGCGCTCGGCCGAGGCATTCGATGCACAGGGCCTGGTCGACACGCTCCTTCAGGGGGCGTTGGCCTCCGGCGCTCACGACAACGTCTCGGCCGTGGTGGTGGCGGCGCCTGAAGCGGCGGCGCCGCAGCGTTCACGCTGGAAGTGGCCCTTCGGGCGCCGCTCCGGCTAGAATGAGAATAAATCGGAGGGATCGAAGATGAGCAGCGAAAGCGGTCGTTCGGGTCGCAAGGACCATGGCCCGCAGGGCACACAGGTATTCAGCCGTGACGAAGTCAGCCAGCTCATCGAAGAGGCCGCCGGCGAGCCGACTTCGGCCTCTCGCGCCGAGCTGACCGGGTTGAGCAGTGGCGTGAGCGGCCAGTCGTTCGCGCTCAGTGCAACCCGGCTGATCGTCGGGCGCGGCGACAGCTGCGACCTGCGGCTGGAGGATTCGAGCGTTTCGTCCGAGCATGCCCGGCTGGTGCGCGATTCCGCGGGCTGGCGCGTGGTCAACCTCCTGTCGACCAACGGCACCTTCGTCAACGATCGCAAGGTGTCGAGCTCGGCGCTCGCCAACGGCGACCGCATCCGTTTCGGGCGGGTGGAGTTTCGCTTCTACGATCCCGACCAGGGGCACGCCGAGGCGGAAGGTTCCTCGAATTGGCTGTCGTGGGTTGCGGTAGCCGCCGTGGCCGCCGCCGTGATCGCCGCGGTGGTCTGGGTCGTCCAGTAGCCGCGGGTTCCGTCAGTCGAGCGAAACCCGCCGTAGCGATCCGAGGCCGCTCAGCCCGGGGCGCCCTTGTAGGTGCCCAGGACGACCACCGTCTTGCCCGAGGCGCGGATCATCCCTTCTTCCTCGAGGTTCTTCATCACGCGCCCGGCCATCTCGCGGGAGCAGCCGACGATGCGACTTAGTTCCTGGCGGGTGATCTTGATCTGGGTGCCCTCCGGATGCGAGATCGCGTCGGGTTCGCTGCACAGGTCGATCAAGGTCTTGGCAATCCGGCCCTGCGTGTCCAGGAAGGCCAGGTGGAAGACCTTGCGCCGGGTGTAGAGCAGGCGCTGGGCCAGCTTGGAACCAATGGCGGTCAGGATGTCGATGGCGTGTTCGCGCAACTCGTTGTCGAGCGCCTGGCGCAGCCTGTCGTAGGACACCTCGGCCACTTCACACTTGCTGCGCGTGCGCACCAGCGATTCCCGATGAGAGGGCTTCATGAACAGGCCCATTTCACCGATGAAGTCACCGGGATTGAGGTAGCTGAGGATGAGTTCACGTCCGTCGTCGCCTTCGGTGGAAACCGAAACCGAGCCCTCGATGATGTAGAGCAGGCTGTCGCCGGAATCCCCCGGGCGCATGATGGTCGTCTTGGCCGGATAATGCTGGCGCTGACAGATCGCAAGGAAGCGATCCATCGCTTCCCGGTCGATAGGATAAAACTGGAAATCTCTCATCGCGTCTTCTAGTAATGTTGTATGGATGCCTTCCCTTTCCAGCGTTCACGCTCGGGAATCGAACTGCCTGTGGACCCCGTATGTGGCGCTTCGTCACCAATTCTGCCCCCTGTCCGTGACGTGCGTCAAACGCGTGACCGCGCCGTGAACGGAAGTGTAACGGATTTCGGGGTGGAAACGAGGCCGGCGAATCGTCGATAATTGCCCCCTTTTACCGGCGCTCGGCACGGGATTGCACTCAATGGTTTCACGTCGCATCAAGCTTCACGGCTTCAATAACCTGACCAAGGCGCTCAGCTTCAATATCTACGATCTGTGCTTTGCCACCTCGTCGGATCAGCGCAAGGACTACATCGCCTACATCGACGAGGCCTACAACGCCGAGCGCTTGACGCAGATCCTGACCGATGTGTCGCATATCATCGGCGCCAACATTCTCAATATCGCGCGTCAGGATTACGAGCCGCAGGGCGCGAGCGTGACCATGCTGATCGCCGAGGAGCCGGTCGAGAACGCCGGCGACACGGCATCGGCCGCCCCCGGGCCGCTGCCGGAATCGGTGGTCGGCCATCTCGACAAGAGCCACATCACCGTCCACACCTACCCTGAGAGCCACCCGCACGACGGCATCTGCACCTTCCGGGCGGACATCGACGTGGCCACCTGCGGCGTCATCTCGCCGCTGAAGGCGCTCAACTACCTGATCCACAGTTTCGAGTCCGATATCGTCACCGTCGACTACCGGGTGCGCGGCTTCACCCGCGACGTGCGCGGTCGCAAGCACTTCATCGACCACAAGATCACCTCCATCCAGGATTACTTCAGCCGCGACACCAAGAAGGCCTACGAGATGATCGACGTCAACGTCTACCAGGAAAACCTCTTCCACACCAAGATGCGGCTGAAGGACTTCGACCTGGACAACTACCTGTTCGGCATCAACGCCGACGACCTCGAAAAGCGCGAGCGCAACCGCGTCGAGAAGCGGCTGCGCAAGGAGATGCAGGAGTTGTTCTACGGGCGGAATCTTTAGGGAAGGCGCGTTCGTTCGCTCCTTCGTTCTTTCGTTCTTTCGTTCCGGCGCGTTGGGGGCTTGGGTGAGGTTGGTGCCACCGGGCGGTGTGGGGGTCTCGACACTTCGCGGGCGCTAGGCACGGCGGTGCGACTGGCTGCAGTGCGACCCTCGACAAGTCAAAGGCGTTCCGGCCGGCCTGCTTCGCAGGCTCTTGCGCCGGGTAACTTTTTTCCGGAGCGAAAAAAGTAACCAAAAATCGCTCTTCAACTTCAAAGTCCCACGCTCGGTTGGTTCGGTCCTTAGGGGGTTGTGGGGGCTGGCCCCTTCGGGGCGGTGCCTGCGCGAAGCTTCCGTCGGAGGATCCGGTGGCCCCTTCCGGAATGGGACGAAGCCGGCACGAGGGCGGCCTGGCTTCGAGGGAGTGGCTCCGGGTCGGTCGGTGCAGCGTAGGATGCCTGGAGGCCCTTTGGGCCGTAACGCATCGTCCGATGCGTTGCGCTTCCCTCCAAGCATCCTATGCCTCCGAATCCCTGCAGCTGGCGCGCGCGAAGCGCGCGGTGTAACCAATCAGTAGCGCAAGCCTGGAGTCTCTCCCACGGCCACTTTCGGAAACGATCCCGGGCACCACGCGACCAGCCGGGCGATCGCGAAGCCCGCCCACCGAAGGGGCCAACCCCGAAATTAGCGAGTTCCTAGCCAATCGAGCGTTGGACTTTGACTTTAGAGAGCGTTTTTGCTTTCTTTTGTGGTAATTGGCAAAAGTGAGTCGCCGCAAGACCTCGCGAAGCGAGCCCGGGCGAAACAGATTTTGACTTGTCGAGGATCGCGCCGCGGCCAGTCGCAACGCCGTGCCTACCAGCGCGAAGTGTCGAGACCCCCAAAGCGTCTCGTGGCACCAACCTCACCCAAGCCCGAAATCCCGAAACCGGAACCCCGAACCCGGAACTTGATGATCTAGTTCAACGGATCGTCGATCGCACTCACGATCCACTCGCGCAGATCGGCGGCTTCCTCGGGGCCCAGGCCGCTGCGGCTCGACAGTTCGGCAGCGGTTATCGACGGCTCGTCGCCGCGAGCGGCCAGGTAGCGGTTGTCGGCCAGCCACTGCTCCAGGGCGTCGGTGGTGTCGGTGCGGAAGCGGCTGACCCGGCCTTCGCGCAAGCCGTCGATCAGCGCCTGCGGGTGGCCGTCGACTTCGTCGAGCAGGTCAAGTACACGCGGCATGAAGGTATCGGTGATCTGCCCGAAAGAAGCCAGGGCCCCGACGTCCACCGGCCGGTGATGACGGGCGCGCCAGTCGTCGATGATCAGGGCCGCGGCGTTGCAGCGGCGCTCGAGCATTGCGCGCTCGTTTCCGTCGAGCAGTTCGTCGTCTTCGTCGGCGTCGAGATAGCCCGACAGCTCGCCCACGCGAGATAGCTCAAGCCGCATCAGGCGGGCGGCCAGCTCGAGGTGGTCGTGGAGCAGGTGGAAGACCTCGATCATGCCCGTACCGAGCCAGGGGCGCACGGGGCCCACGCCGGCTTCCCTGGCCCATTTCTCGGGGGACTGCTTACCCGGCTCCGGCACTTCGCGCTTGCGGCGTTCTCCGGCGGGCATGGTCAGCTTGAGAGGCTCGACCTGGCCGCGGCGCACCTCGGCCATGTCGACGGTATGCGGCTGCGGTCCCTCGCCCGCCCAGGCCGCCCAGGCGGTGGCCTCGTCGCTCTGCGCGGTCAGGTAGAACATTTGTCGGCCGCCGCCGGCGATTTCCTGGACCGACTCGACGACCAGCCGGTAGCGATCGGGGTCGGAAGTGGTCAGCACCTCGTCCATGAACACCGGCAGCGGTTCGCGGTTGCGTTCGGCCTGCTCGATCCAGGCCAAACGCACGGCCAGCAGCAGTTGCATGCGCGTGGCCGTGGACAGCTCCGAGAGCGAACGCGCCTGTTCGGCGCGGGCATCGAAGGCCTCGAAGCGCTCGCCGCGAAAACGCAGGCGATAGCGGTGATGGGTGAAGCGCTCGAACCAGCTGGCGGCGCGCCGCAGCGCGGCCGGCTCGTTGTCGGCCTGGTGGGCGATGCGTACGTCCTCGACCAGGGTGTGGCCGGCGGCGGCCAGCATGTGCTGGTCGAACTCGTCGGCCAGCGCTTCGCGCTGTTGTTCGAATTCGCCGATCAGCGACTGCAACTCGCGCCGGCGCAACACGTCCTCGTGCCGGGTGTGAATCGTGGCGATATGGCGGTTGAGTTCGTCGCGGCGCTCGGCTCTCTCGGCCAGCGCCTCCTGCCGCCGCGCCAGTGTCTCGCGCTGCTGCTCGCGCGCCAGTTTGAGCAGTTCCTTGTCGGCGTCGAGCTTCTGCTCCAGTCGGGCAACCTCCAGCGAGCGGTCGCGCCGCTGCTGATCGAGCTGCCGCCATTCTTCGTGCTGGTCGATTCGCTGGATCAGCGTGTCGCGGTCGCCGCCGTCCAGGCCGGCCTGTTCGAAGACCTGGTCGTGGCGCTGCTGCAGCATCTCGATGTCGGCCTCGAGTTCTCCCAGGCGATTGCGGTGCGCCTGCACCTCGTTGTGCAGCTCGGCGTTGGTCCGCATGCGCGGGGCAAGCTGGTGCAGCACGCCGGCCAGCTTGCGGCTGGACAGTTCCGAGACTTCTTCGAAGCCGTAGCGCTCAAGCAGCTCGGCGGCCTGCCTGCGGCTTGCCGACTGGGCCGCCCGGTCGTGTTCGAGCTCCTGCTGGTGCTGCGCGACGGCGCGATCGGCTTCCTGCCAGTCGTGGAGCTGGCGGGCCCAGAGCAGGAAACTTGTCTCCAGGCGGGCCTCGGTCCTCAGGCCCATCGCCTCGGCCGCGTCGTTGAGCTTGGTCCGCGCTTCCTCGAGACGCTCGCGTTCTTCGTTGAGCCGCTCCCGAAGCTCGCCGGCATGGTTGTGCTGCACCTGCCGGTGCGTGGCCGCTTCCAGTTCCTGCTCGAGCCGCTCGAGCCGGGTTTCGACTTCCTCCTCACTCCAGCCCAGGGGCGGCTCGACGTCGGTGGCCACGAAGCGCGACTTCGCGTCGCCCAGATAGCGGAAGCGCATGACGAAGCGCCCGAGCAGGAAGGCGGGCACGCCCACGGCCAGCCCGATGAGCAGCACCAGTTCGCCGAGCGGTTCGATCTCGCGCGGCCCCAGCAGGCGCCAGCCGGCCAGGGCGCCGGCCAGCGACAGCCCGCCCCAGAGCACGCCTTCCAAGCCGCTCAGTCGGGCGTGCTCGATCCACTCGACGAGGGCGTCGCGTGCGGTCCGCAACAGCTCGGGCGTGTCCGCCGCATTCGAGCGTGGCACGTGCAGGCGCGCCAGCTCGGCGCTGATCGAGCGCAGCTTCTCGCGCTGGTCGAGCACGCGGTCGACCTGTCTTTCGAAGTCCTGGAGTTTCTCCAGCGGCAACTGCGGCTGGCTGTCGGCGTGCAGGCTGCCGAAGCGCTCGCCGGCGATCTTGCGGCGCCGGATGGCCTGCTCGAGCGCCGCGGCGTGCTGGTCGATGCGCCGTTCGATGTCGGCCAGCTCGTCGCGCCGGTCGGCCAGTTCGGCCTGCACGGCCTCGAGCCTTTGCGGGTCGACGCCGCCGCTGGCTTCCAGCCGCTCCTGTGCCGACTCGAGGGCCTCCCGGGTCAGCGTCAGTTCCTTGCGCCGCTGGCCGATCTGTTCCTCGATCTGGTCGAGGCGGGTCAGTTCGTCGCCGCGCAGGCGGTCCATGCCGCCGGGAAACTCCTCGATGAGCGTGTTCTCGAGGGCGTTGCGGGCGGCGATGGCGTCGGCCAGGGCCAGGGCCTCCTCGCAGGCGCGCAACTCGCTGGCCGCGTGGCCGGTTTCCTCGAGTTCGAGCTGCAGGTTCTCAAGGGTGTCGAGCTCGCCCTGCAGTTCGGCGTATTCGTCCTGCTTGTCCTCGATGGCGCGATGTAGGTCGGACAGTTCCCGCGCCCGTTTCTGCGGGCGCGGCGGGCGCGTCAGGGGCGCTTGGGTGAGCACGGCGTCGAGATCGTAGCCGCCGGCCAGCAGGGTGCGGATCTGGGCGGCGATATGGATATCGGTGTCGCCCAGGCGCGCCAGGTCCTCGGAACTGATCAGGTAGGCACCGATGCTCTCGCTGCCGGGCAGGGACGGCGGCGGCGAGGGCTCGGCGCCCTCGAGCCAGGTCACCTGCTCGCCGTGGCGCTCGCTCTCCAGGGTGGTCTCGCCCACGCGCCAGCGCGCGCGCAGGTGGCAGAAGCCGGGCGTGAGCTCGGGGTAGAGCAGGGCGCGCACCGCGCGCACGATGCTCGACTTGCCCGATGCATTCGGCCCGGTGATGAAGTTGATGGCGTCGGGTTCGAAGCGAACCGATACCGGTCCGTCCAGGCCCGCGAGGCTGCGAATCTCGAGCCGTTCGAGTTTCATCCCGCCTCCTCGCGCTGGGCGACCAGGCGGATCAGGGCCAGGCGCCCTGCGCGGCGCAGCCAGTCGGCGATGGCCTCGTCGTCGGGCTCGTGTTCGAGATCGCGGAACTCGCGGGCCCCGAGTACCGGCGACATGGATTCGCGCGCCAGCCGGACCAGCCGCTGATATTCCTCGTCTTCCGGATCCTGCAGCGCGAGCAGGCGGCGCGCGAGCAGCCCGCAGGGATCGGTCTGGCGCGCCAGGCGCTTGAGGTCCAGGCGCGGCATGACGGTCGATTCGATCCGGTGGATGAAGCAGGCGATGCCCTGCTCCTCCCAGGAACGGCCGTCGGCGGCGAGTTCGGCGGCCGCCTCGCCCAGCGCCGCCGCGGCGGGCGATTGGCCGCCGAGCGTGATGCGCAGTCCGACGGCCTTGGGCTGATCGTCGTCTTCGGCCAGCGCGCGCAGGCGCTCCCGCGTGGCCGCCAGGACTCTTGCGCCGAGTTCTCCGGCATCTTCGAGCTCGCTACAGTCGATCTCGAGCGCTTCGTAGCGCAGGGCGGCCAGGGGCAGCTGGTCGGCGGCGATGTCCTTGCCCTCGACCTGCACGAGCCAGGGACCGCGCGGGCCGGTTTCGGAGGCCCGCAGGGCCGAGATCGAACCCAGGTAGCCGATTGGCCGGTCGCTGTCGAGATCGTCGGGCCGGTGGATATGACCCAGCAACCAGGCGTTGACGGGCGCGGCCTCGAGTTCGCCCCGCGAGACGGGCGCATGCGGGCTGTCAGCCTGATCGACGTCGCAATGCAGCAGGCCGATGATCGTCCCGTCGGGCAAGGACGCGGGCAGGTCGCCCACCGGACTCTGCCGTACCTGCGGACGCGGAAAGGACCAGCCCAGCAGGGTGAGCTCGTCGACCGCGACGGGTTGCCACTGGCCGCCGGCCCCGACCAGTTCCAGCTGTTCGATTTCGCCGGCCAGGCGGGGCAGCACTTCGGTGTCGTGGTTGCCGGCCACCGCCAGCACGCGGATGCCGGCCTCGGCGAGCCGCTCGATGCCGGCCTTGAGCTGGCCGTAGGCGACGAAAAAGTCGCGTCCCTGGTCGACCAGGTCGCCGGCCAGGAGCACCGCGTCAACCTTGCGCGCGATGGCCTCGTCGACCGATCGGAACCAGGCCGCCTCCGGGCCGAGCTCGTCGCGGCGCGCGCGCAGGTCCTCCGGGATCGCCGCGGGTGGGCGTCCGAGGTGCATGTCGCCGATGGCGAGGAGGGTGGTCACGGGCAAGTAGCTCGGCTGGTCGGTTCGCTGAGTCGACGGATCAACATAAAGGATTCAACCCCGAGCGACAAGATCGGATACCAGGGACACTTCCAATGAATGAAGGAACTCCTGCAATTCGTAGCGAACGGGCGCCTGACGGTGGCCGCCGGAGCGCAGAAACCGCAGTGTATTGAGTGATACATGAGGATTTTGAGCACCGCCGGACGCCGTCAGGCGCCTGCGCAGTAGAATTGCAGGAGTTCCTCAATTGAACCAGAGGGCGAAGCCCACGAACCGGCCGTTGAAGGCACCTCGCAGTTCGCGCCAGAAGGCCGCATCGGTGATCGGTCCGTCCTCGAAGTAGGGCGCCGCCCCCGTACCCTGGGCCCACAGCACCAGGTCGAATCGATCCGACTCGAGCAAGGCGCGGCGCAGGTTGATCCCGACCGGTCGTTGTCCGCGCCAGAAGGGAACGAGCGTCTCGCCGGCCAGGATGGATTCGGCCTCGTCGAGGAAGCCGTGCCAGGCCTCGACCATCGTCTCGCTCACCGTCGCGCCGGGGATGACGCCGGTCTGGTCTGGCCCCGGCACCCATTCGTGATCGTCGTCCTCCTCATCCCGGATCCGTCGCCACGAAGCCCGGCTCTGCTCGATGACCGTCTGCAGGCGCCCGACCATCCGTTCCCGGCGCGCGGGTTCGACGACCGGCAGGTCGATCAGGTGAATCATGGCGACGGCGTCGAGCACCATCGGGGCCATCCCGCCGCCGGTCTCGAGTTCCGCCAGGAACGGATAAGGCGTGTCGGGTCTACTGAAATACAGATGGGCGGTGTGATCGAAAAGCCGCTTGCCGTCGTGGGACAGGTAGAAATCGAGCAGCGCCGAGAGCAGGTTGCAGTACCCCCTCAACCAGTGGACGTCGGCGGCGTCGAAGCCGATCCGGAACTGGCTGGCGGTCTCGGCGTCGAGGCCGCTGCGCGGATTCACCGCCGCCAGGATGCGCCACAGGGCCTCGTCTTCCTCGGCCGAGCCGTTGGCGTTGAAGTCGAGGTGGCCGCGTCCGGGATACAGGTCGAGCTTGGCGTCGGCGTCGTCGATGCCGGCCAGCGTACGGTCGGCTCGATCGAGTTCCTCGACCAGCCGTTCGAGGACGGCCCGGGCCTCGGTGTAGTCGATGGGTTCCGGCTCGGGGTTGGCCGGCACTGGCAGGCGGAGGAAGGGCATCATCCGGGCGAAGTCGGAGCGCGAGCGCAGTCCGTGCCGGTACCAGGCCTGGCCCAGGTGTTCGATGGCCGCGGCGAACTGCATGAAACCGAGGGCCAGGCGCAGTTCGTCGTTGTCGGGTTCGGCTTCGAGCATGGTGGCCAGCTCGGCGCTGCCGGCCGACGCCCGGGCGGTGGAGAGGTAGTCGTCCACGCGTTCGCCCGGCGCTATGGCCCGGGTCTCGGCGATCAGGCCCGTCGACAGGGCCAGGCAGATCAGGCCGGTCAGGCACCGGCGGATCGGATGTGGCATGCGTGCTTCCCTCGTTGAGCGTGCCGGCCCCTCTCGCCACCGAGTCTAAGAGATGGCGCCTCGCATTCCCAGCCGGAAGCGCGGATTTCAGCCCGCGGCCTGTTCGGCCTCGAGTGCCTGGGCGGCATCCATCCAGTCGTACTCGATCGCCTCGAGCGATTGCTTCAACTCGGTCTGGCGCGCCAGCAGTCTTTGCAGTCGTTCGGCCTGGTCGGATTCGTACAGGCCCGGGTCGGCGAGTTCGGATTCGACCTCCTCGAGCGATCGCGTGGCCTGTTCGAGCTGTCGATCGAGCTTGTCGACCCGGTTCTGGAGCGGCTTGATGCGCGCCCGCCGGGCAGCCTGGTCGCGACGCTTCTCCTTGCGTGCCGTAGCGCTGTGACCGGGACTCGCGGCTCTCGAGCCGTTTCCGGTTGCCGATCCGACTTCGCCGGAGCGTTCCTGCAGCCAGCGCCGATAGTCGTCTAGGTCGCCCTTGAAGGGCTGCACGGCGCCGTCGGCCACCAGCCAGTAGTCGTCGACCGTGTTGCGCAGCAGGTGGCGATCGTGCGAGACGGTCACCACGGCGCCTTCGAAGCCCTGCAAGGCAACGGTGAGTGCATGGCGCATGTCGAGATCGAGATGGTTGGTCGGCTCGTCGAGCAGCAACAGGTTCGGCGCCTGCCAGACCAGCAGGGCGAGGACCAGCCGGGCCTTCTCGCCGCCGGAGAAAGGGCCGACCGGGGCGGTGGCCATGTCGCCGCGGAAGTCGAAGCCGCCGAGGAAGTCGCGCAGGGCCTGTTCGCGCTCGTCGGGGGCGATCCGCTGCAGGTGCGTGACCGGGCTGGCCTGCGTATCGAGCTGTTCGAGCTGGTGCTGGGCGAAGTAGCCGATTTGCAGGTTGCGGGCCAGCGTGATGCGACCGCTCATCGGGTCGAGTTCGCCCGCCAGGGCGCGCACGAAAGTGGACTTGCCGGCGCCGTTGAGTCCCAGCAGGCCGATGCGGTCCCCCGGCGCCAGGCTGGTCGAGATGTCGTCGAGAATGACCTTGTCGCCATAGCCCAGGCGCACCTCCTGGAGGTGGACCAGCGGGTTGGACGCCCGCGGCGGTTCCGGGAATTCGAAATCGAACGGCGAATCGACGTGTGCCGGTGCGACTTTCTCCATCCGCTCCATCGCCTTGATGCGGCTCTGCGCGGCCTTCGCCTTGGTCGCCTTGGCCCGGAAGCGGTCGACGAACTTCTGCATGTGCGCGATTTCGCGCTGTTGTTTTTCGAAGGTGGCCTGCTGCTGGGCGAGGCGCTCGGCGCGCTGCCGCTCGAAATCGCTGTAGCCGCCGGCATAGGTGTTGAGCCGTCGGTGTTCGATGTGGACGATACCCTCGACCACGTTGTCGAGGAAGTCGCGGTCGTGCGATATGACGATCAGGGTGCCTTCGTAGCGGCGCAGCCAGCTCTCCAGCCACTCCACCGTTTCCATGTCGAGGTGGTTGGTCGGCTCGTCGAGCAGCAGCAGGTCCGATGGCGTCATCAGGGCCCGGGCCAGGCTCAGGCGAATGCGCCAGCCGCCCGAGAAGCTGCCCACCGAATTGCCGTGGGCATCTGGCGAAAAGCCGAGGCCGTTGAGCAGGGATCCGGCCCGCGCCCGGGCGGTGTAGGTGGCCGCGTCCTCGAGCCGCGCGTGCGCTTCGGCCATGGCGTGGCCGTCATCCTCGGCCTCGGCTGCGGCCAGGCTCGACTCGGCCTCGCGCAGGCGCTGGTCGCCGTCGATCACGTACTCGATCGCCGGGCGGTCCAGGTCTCCGATCTCCTGGGCCATGTAACCGATGGTCCATTCCTCGGGCACCGACGCCTCGCCCTGGTCGACCGACAGCTCGCCGAGCAACAGGCTGAACAGGCTCGACTTGCCGCTGCCGTTGGCCCCGACCAGCCCGACCTTGTGACCGGGATGGATCGTGGCCGACGCGTCTTCGAGCAACGGCTCGGGGCCATGGCGGAGGGTGATGTTGGAGAGTTGGATCATTCAGATCGGGTTGGCTGGTTGGCGAGTTGGCTGGTTTGCTGGTTATACGCTTGGAGAGTGTCTGGATACAGGCAGCTTATGGTATCGCAGTACCATGTCGAACCAACGAACCAACCAGCCAACGATGTCGCCCTACCGCCTACAACGCCACCCCCGAGCCCGCCGCCTGAGACTCCGTGTCGAGCGCGACGGGTCGCTGGTGGTGACGGCACCGAAGCGCTTGCGGCAGGGAGAGATCGACCGGTTCGTGAAGGCGCAGGAAGGCTGGATCGCCCGTGTGCGGGCGCGCCTGGAACGGACCCGCGAGGGTCGTGATCCGGCCCTGTCCGGCATGCGCCCGGCGGGTATCGATCTGCCCGCGATCGCGGAGCGCTGGCGCGTGATCTACGGAGAGGACGAAACCGAAAGCCAGGCGCATCACCTTCGGCTGCCGGCGGACGAGGCGGCTCACGCCACGGCCCGGCGGCTGCAGCAGTGGCTCAAGCAGCGGGCACGATGCACGCTGACACCCCGAATCGACCAGCTCGCCGATGCCCACGGTTTCGAGTTTCAGCGGCTGAGCTTCCGCAACCAGCGCTCGCGCTGGGGCAGTTGCTCATCGAACGGCAGCCTCTCCCTCAACGCCAAGCTCCTGTTCTGCTCGCCGGAGGCCTGCCGCTACGTGCTGATCCACGAACTTGTTCACCTCGAGCATCCCGACCATTCGCCGAGATTCTGGGGCCGCGTCGCCGAACTGTGCCCCGACTATCGCCAGCACATGCGCGAACTCAAGACCGTCTGGAACCGACTTCCGGATTGGGTGACCGTGTAGCGGAAAGCTGGATTTCACCGGCCCATAAAAGAAACGCGGCCAGCGGCCGCGTCTCTCGAGTGCACGATTGAGACGTACGATCAGTGCGTCAGCAGCGGTGCGATCACCAGGCTGACGATGGCCATGACGTTGATGAGAATGTTCATCGACGGGCCGGAGGTGTCCTTGAGCGGGTCGCCCACGGTGTCGCCCACGACATTGGCTTTGTGCGACTCCGAACCCTTGCCACCGAAGTTGCCCTTCTCGACGTGCTTCTTGGCGTTGTCCCAGGCGCCGCCGGCATTGGCCATGGTCAGGGCCAGCAGGACGCAGCCCAGCAGTGCGCCGCCCAGCATGCCGCCCAGCGCCTCGGCGCCCAGGCCGAAGCCGATCACGACCGGTCCGAGCACGGCCAGGGCGGCCGGCAGCAGCATGCGCTTGATCGCCGAGGTGGTGGCGATGTCGACGCAGCGCGGGGCGTCCGGTTCGGCCTTGCCGTCGAGCAGGCCCGGAATCTCGCGGAACTGGCGGCGGATTTCGGTGATCATCTCGAAGGCGGCGTCGCCGACGGCGGTCATGGTGATTGCAGCGACCAGGAACGGGAAGATGCCGCCGATGAACATGCCGATGAGCACGTTCGGGTCGGAGATCTCGAGCGCGAAGCCCGGCATGCGGTGGCTGACTTCGGCGATGTAGGCCGAGATGATGGTCAGCGCGGCCATGGCGGCCGCACCGATGGCGAAGCCCTTGCCGATGGCGGCCGTGGTGTTGCCGAGCTCGTCGAGCGAGTCGGTGATCTTGCGGGTCTCCTCGCCCAGGCCGGCCATTTCGGCGATGCCGCCGGCGTTGTCGGCGACGGGGCCGTAGGCGTCAATGGCCATGGTCATGCCGACGGTGGCCAGCATGGCGACCGCGGCGATGCCCACGCCGTAGAGATCGGCCGAGGCGTTGGCGACGAAGATCATCACGCAGATGGCGAGCACCGGAATGACGACCGAGCGCATGCCCGTCGACAGACCGGCGATGATCACCGTGGCCGAACCCGTTTCACCCGAACGGGCGATGTCGCGAACCGGCTTGCCGGCGGTGAAGTACTCGGTCGACAGGCCGATGACGATGCCGCCGACCGCACCGATCAGCGCGGCGAACCACACGCCGGTCTCGATGCCCAGGTAGCGGATCAGGAAGAAGGCCAGCACGATGAAGCCGACCGCGGCGGAAATCGTGCCCGTGCGCAGGGCCGCTTCCGGGCTGCGGCCCGAGGAGGCGCGCACCAGCAGGATGGCGCCGATCGAGCAGACCAGGCCCAGGGAGGCCAGCAGCAGGGGCAGGCCCATGATGGCCGAGCCTTCGCCCAGGCCGTCGACGTAGCCGCCGCCTGCCTGCTGCACCATCACGGTGGCCAGGGCCACGGTGGCGATCATCGAGCCGCAGTAGGACTCGAAGATGTCCGAGCCCATGCCGGCCACGTCGCCGACGTTGTCGCCCACGTTGTCGGCGATCACGCCGGGGTTGCGGGGATCGTCTTCCGGGATGCCGGCCTCGACCTTGCCGACGAGGTCGGCGCCGACATCGGCGGACTTGGTGAAGATGCCGCCGCCGACGCGGTAGAACAGGGCGACGACGCTGGCACCCATGCCGAAGCCGTGGATGCGGTGGGCCGTTTCGGGATCAGCGCCGAAGACCACGTAGAGCGCGCCCAGGCCGACCAGGCCGAGCGAAGCGACCAGCATGCCCATGACCGAGCCGCCGTAGAAGGCGACGCTAAGTGCAGCGCCGACACCCTTCTCATGGGCTGCCGTGGTCGTGCGGACGTTGGCGCGGGTGGCGGCGATCATGCCGAAGAAGCCGGCCAGCGCGGAACAGACGGCGCCGACCAGGAAGGAAACGGCGGTCTGGACGCCCAGCCCCGAAACCGAAAGGGCAACGAAAATCACGGCCACCGAAAGGCCGATCAGCATCAGCTCTCGGCGCATGAAGGCCGAGGCGCCCTGCTGGATCAGCTCGGCGATCTGGCTCGGCCGGCCTTCCATGGCCGGGTAGCGCATCACCACGCGATACAGAATGAAGGCCACGATCAGGCCCACGACCCCGAGAACCGGGGGGATCATCAACTGGTTCATGTTGTCTCCCGAAAGAACAGGCGTTTTAGGCGGAAAAATGCACGAGCATGCAGCCCCGGCCAGGATGCTCGGGTCCGCAAAACCGGGTAATTGTAAGGAAAAACGGGTATCCTTGCTATACTTTGCGCCTTCTTCAGGGGCGCCGTACCGGCCGGTCGAGGCCGAAACCTGAAGCATCAACTACTAGAACTAGACAAAACCAGAGGGATCGTCTCGACATGGCTGATGTCGTCATCACACTGTCGTTGGCCCGCAAGTCGGGCATTCTTGCCGCCGCCGTCTCCACGATCAATCGCGCCGGTCTTCAATTCAACACGCATCGCTTCCTCGATGCCGAATCCGGCCACCAGATCCGGTTGCGGGCCGAAAGCGACGAACCTTTCGGCGATCCGAGGGATCTGATCGATGAGCTGTCGCGCATCCGCGGCGTCGAGTCGGTGATGGACGTCGTGGTCGATGATCGCTCGCTGCTTAATCCCGAGCCCGAGCCGGAACCCGATTCGGAGCCAGAACTGGAACCCGAACCGGAACCCGAACCGGAGCCAGAACCGGAACCCGAACCGGAGCCAGAACCGGGGCCAGAACCGGAACCAGAACCGGAACCAGAACCGGAACCAGAACCGGAACCAGAACCGGAACC
>JAZBPT010000110.1:0-2329 GCA_036351755.1 Wenzhouxiangella sp.
GCGCTCGAGCAATTCATCGAAGTAGTCCAGCGCGGTTTCGAAATCGCGCGTGACGTAGTAGGTTTCGGCCAGCCAATAGAGCGCGTTCGGCGCGTAGGCCGACTGGGGATACTGTTCGAGGAACGAAGAGAAGCCCTCCGCGGCATCCGCGTACCGAGTCTCGCGCAGCGCCCGGAAAGCGCGGTCGTATGCGGCTTTCTCGTCTTCACCGACCGAGTCGAGGTCGCGGGCCGGGCCGGTGGACGGCTCCGCCAGCGTCGTGATTTCGGCCTGGGCATCGATCGGCTCGCGAACTTCGGGCTCATCCCGGGCGGGCCGGGACGGCGGCACCGATTCGCTGGCCGGCTCGACGGGGTCGGATTCACGGCCCGGCCGGCCGGGCGCCTGGTCGTCTCGCGGCACAGGCGCCGGTTCGCTGCCCCCCTGCTCCAGCGCCTGCAAGCGCCGGTCGAGATCCAGGTACTGATCGCGCTGCCGGCGGCGGAGATTCTCGATTTCGCGCTGTTGCGACTCGACCATGCCGCGCAACTCGCGCACTTCTTCCATCAGTGCCTGGACGTCGTAGACCAGGTCGCTGCTGTCCTGGGCCTGCACCGGAACGACGACGGCCGGCACGAGGCCGACCGCCGCAATCACCAGTGTCTTGGTGAGGTTTCTCAACGCCATTACCGGGCCGTGTAGACGATCTCCACGCGACGGTTGCGCTGCCAGCAATCCTCGTTGCTTTCGCGGCACACCGGGCGTTCTTCACCGTAGCTGACCACTTCGACCTGGCGCGACGGAACGTTGTTGGCGCTCAGCAGGTCCTGCACGGAGTTGCCGCGGCGCTCGCCCAGGCCCAGGTTGTACTCGCGCGAACCGCGCTCGTCGGCGTGACCTTCCAGCATCACGCGGGCCGAAGGATTGGCGCGCAGGTACTCGGCGTGCGCCTCGATGATCGGACGGAACTGCGAGCGCACGTTCGAGCGGTCGAACTCGAAGTAGATGACGCGCTGGCTCAGCAGGCTGTCGGAATTGTCCAGATTGCGCGGATCGGAAAAATCACGCGGATCCAGGCGATCGGTTTCCGGCTCGTCGACCGGCTCCTGGGTCGGCGGCGGTTCCGGAGCTTCCGGTTCTTCAACCGTCTCCCTTGCACAGGCAGCCAGAATGGCGGCCAGCATGACAAGGGCGATGAATCGCAGTGCAGTCTTCATGCTACCTCCTGGGAATCGTACAGGCATTGTTGGGGGCAATTTCTCATTATCGAATCAGTGGCGACCAAGCTGGCTCCCGAACATCGTCACCCTCGCTCAGGACCAGCCTTTGACGGACCCGGCCGTCAGCCGAAACGGCTGCCAGCTCGCTCTTGCCCGCCCGGCGCGTGGCATACAGCACCATGCTGCCGTTGGGCGCGAAGCTCGGCGATTCGTCAAGCCGACCGTCAGATAATACACGCAAACGGTCCGTTTCGCGATCATGGATCGCGATCCTGTAGTCCTCGTCGCCCTCGCTGTAGATGACCGCCAGGTAACGCTCTTCCAGGCCGATGCTGGCATGCGCGTTGTAGCGCCCTTCCCAGGTCACCCGCTCGGGGTCGCCGCCGCCGGCGTCCATCGCGTAGATCTGCGGGCGGCCGGCCCGGTCGGAGGTGAAGTAGATCGTCTCTCCGTCCGGCGACCAGGCCGGCTCGGTGTTGATCGACCAGTGGTGCGTGAGCTGTTCGCTACGGCCCGTCTCGAGGTCGATGACCCAGATTTCCGGGCTGCCGGTGCGCGACAGGCTGACCGCCAGCTTGTGGCCGTCGGGCGAGAAGGCCGGCGCGCCGTTGATGCCCTTGTCGGCGCTGACCACGCGGTTCTGGCCGGTATAGAGATCCTGGACGATGACCTGGGAGCGTCCGGTGGCGAACGATACGTAGGCGAGCTTGCGCGCGTCCGGCGACCAGGTCGGTGAGAGGATCGGCTGGCTGTTGCGCACCACCGTCTGCGGATTGTGGCCGTCGGCGTCGGCAACCACCAGTTCGAAGGTCTCGTTGTCCGTCCCGGTGCCGCGGACTGCCACGTAGGCGATGCGGGTGGCGAAGGCGCCCGGCACGCCCAGAAGCGCTTCGTAAACGGCGTCGGCCACGCGGTGCGCGCCGAAGCGCAGGTCACCGAGGCCGACCGTCAGCGCCTGGGAAAGCAGGATGCGGCCGGAATGGACGTCGAGCAGGTGGTACTCGATTTCGTAGCCCATGCCGTCGTTGGTCTCGCGCACCGAGCCGATGACCAGGTGATCGACTTTCAGCAACCGCCAGGTGCCGAAGCGCACCTCGGTCGGCTCCGAGGGTCGGTCGACCATTTCCGCC
>JAZBPT010000111.1:0-16556 GCA_036351755.1 Wenzhouxiangella sp.
GATGGCCCTGGGCGTCGACGAGGTGATCCGCGAAACCTGGCTGTCGAGCCTGGCGATGGCACGCAACGCCCTGCGGTCGATGGGCGTGCGCAAGGCCGACCGCTACGTCGATCGCTTTGCCGAACACGACGAGGCCACGCTGCGCGAACAGATCGAGCACCGGGGCGATCACGAGCGACTCGCGCGCATTGAGCGCAAGAGCCGCGAGCAGCTCGAGGATCTGTTCGCCGACGATCGGCGCCTGCTGCAGGAAGGCAAGGACACGGACTGAAGCGTCCGGCGGCGTTTGATTCGCGTCAAGCGAGGCCGGATGCGAGGCGGTAGACTGCAGCGGTGAATATCTCGTTGTAAATGCAAATCGTTATCAGTAAAATTGATGCCCCGTTTCGCAATCGAGTGATCCGAACCCATGCGTATCCTTCTTTCCGCCCTGTTGCTGGCCCTGCTCGCCGCCTGCGGTCCTGACGAAAGCGGCAGCGAAGCGCCGCAGGCCGCCGGAACCGAAGCGGTCGAGGCCGAAAACCTCGAAACCGCCGAGCCAGCCGCGGCCGAGCCCGCGCGCCTGGTGGTCTACACCTCGCGCCAGCCGCACCTGATCGAACCGCTGTTCAATCGCTACACCGCAGAGACCGGCGTCGATATCGATTACATCAACGACAGCGAAGCCGCCCTGATCGAGCGCCTCGACGCCGAGGACGACCAGACAGTCGCCGACCTGTTCATGACCGTCGATGCCGGCAATCTCTGGCACGCTGCACAGCGCGGCCTGCTGCGGCCGGTCGAGTCGGAGTCGCTGGTCCGCGCGGTGCCCGAAGCGCTGCGCGACGACCAGGGCCGCTGGTACGGCCTGTCGGTGCGCGCGCGCACCATCGTCTACCACCCGGAGCGAGTGGACGCCGAGGCGCTCTCGACCTACGAGGCGCTGGCCGAGGAAGAGTGGGCGGGTCGCCTGTGCCTGCGTACCTCGCAGAAGGTCTACAACCAGTCGCTGGTCGCCATGCTGATCGAACACCACGGCGAAGAACACGCGGAAGAAATCGTGCGCGGCTGGGTCGACAATCTCGCGACCGAGCCTTTTTCCTCCGACACCCGCCTGATCGAGGCGATCGCAGCCGGTCAGTGCGATGTGGGCATCGTCAACAGCTACTACCTGGGCCGAAAGCTGGCCGAGGATGCGGATTATCCGGTCCGGCTGTTCTGGGCCAACCAGGACACGACCGGCGCGCACGTCAACATTTCCGGCGCAGGCATTACCCGCCACGCTCCGCGCCCGGAAGCCGCCCTGGCCCTGCTCGAGTGGTTGGCTTCGCCCGAGGCGCAGGCCGAGTTCGCGCAGAACAACCTCGAGTTCCCCGTGAATCCGAGCGTCGAGCCGCGGGGCATCGTCAAGGAGTGGGGCGAGTACCGCGCGGACGACACGCCGCTGCAGATCGCCGGCGAGCGCCAGGCCCAGGCCGTGCGCCTGATGGATCGTGCCGGCTACCGCTGAAGCGATTCCCTTCCGGCTGCGGCCGCGGGCCGATCGGCGCTGGCTGATCGGCCCGCTGCTGCTGCTCGTCGGCATCCCGCTGCTGATGCTGCTGACCAGCTGGGCACAGCCCCAGCCCGACATCTGGCAGCATCTCTCGCGCTACCTGCTGCCGCGGCTGGTCGGCCACACCGCCCTGATGATGGTTGTCGTGGGCGTCGGGGTGGCCGTCCTCGGCGTCGGCCTGGCCTGGCTGTCGGCCTGCTGCGAGTATCCGTTCCGCCGGATTCTCGATCCGCTGCTGGTGCTCCCCCTGGCGTTCCCGACCTACGTGCTGGCCTTCATCTACCTGGGCATGCTCGATTACGCCGGCCCGATCCAGACGGCCTGGCGCGACTGGTTCGGCGCCTCGCCGGCCCTGCTCGAGGCGATCAGCCGACCGGGCGGCGTCCTTTTTATCCTGGTGCTGGCTTTCTACCCCTACGTGTACCTGCTGGCCCGGGCGGCCTTCGTCGGCGGCGGGCTGGCCGCCTTCGAGGCTTCGCGCAGCCTCGGCCAGGGCCCGGTGCGAACATTCTTCCGGGTCAGCCTGCCCATGGCCCGGCCGGCCGTCGTGGCGGGGCTGGCCCTGGCGCTGATGGAAACCCTGGCGGATTTCGGCGCCGTGTCCATCTACGGCTTCGACACCTTCACCACCGCCATCTACCGCACCTGGCTGGGCATGTTCAATCTCACCGCTGCCGTGCAACTGGCTTCGATCCTGATGCTGTTCGTGCTCCTGTTGCTGGGCATCGAACGATTCAGTCGCAGCAGCCGCGTGGTGCAGTCCGAGCGGCGACCGACCGGTCACCGCATCCGCCTGGGCGGCCTGCGCGGCTGGTTGGCCACCGCGCTGCAGTTCGCGGTGCTGCTGGTCGGCGTCGTGCTGCCCCTGCTCCAGCTCCTCGTCTGGGCCTGGCCGCAGATGTCCGACCTGCTCGATGCCCGGATCGTCGGGGTGGTGTTCAACACCATGGTGCTGGGCCTGTCGGGCGCCCTGGCGGTCGTGCTGGGAGGCCTGATGCTCCTGGCCGCGACGTACCGGACTTCCCGCCGCCAGCAACTGCTCGGCGAGGTCGCGGCCCTGGGCTATGCCATCCCGGGCACCGTGCTGGCGGTGGCGATCATGCTCGCCTTTCTCCAGTTCGACCAATTTGCCGGGACCAGCCTGGCCGGGGGCATGGCCGCGCTGGTCATGGCCTACCTGATCCGGTTTCTCAGGGCGGCCTGGGGCCCGCTCGACAGCGTCGCGGGACGAATTCGCCCGCAGTATGTCGAGGTCGCCCGCAGCCTGGGGGTGCCGCGCTGGTATCGCCTGTGGCGCGTCAACCTGCCGCTGCTCTGGCCGGGGCTGCTCACCGCCTTCCTGCTGGCCCTCGTCGAGGTCGCCAAGGAAATGCCGGCCACGCTTATGCTCAGGCCATTCGGCTGGGAGACGCTGGCGGTTCGCATCTACGAACTCACGGCCGAAGGTCAGTGGGAGATGGCCGCCGTACCCGCATTGATCCTGGTCCTGCTTGGCGCCATTCCGGTCGCCGTCCTGATCCGGTCCGGCCGCGTACGGGCGATATAATGCCGGCTTTGATTCTGACCAGGCAATGAGACGATTATGAGTTCCAAGACCCCGCTCCACGCCGCCCACCTCGAAGCAGGCGGCAAGATGGTCGACTTCGCCGGATGGGAACTGCCGATCCACTACGGCTCGCAGATCGAAGAGCACCAGGCCGTGCGCGAGGCCGCCGGCATGTTCGACGTTTCGCACATGACCGTGGTCGATATCCACGGCGGCCAGGCGCGCGACTTCCTGCGCCGCCTGCTGGCCAACGACGTCGCCAAGCTCGGCGAGAAGGGTCAGGCGCTCTACGGCTGCATGCTCGACGACAAGGGCGGGGTCATCGACGACCTGATCACCTACTGGCTCGAGGACGACTTCTTCCGCACCGTGGTCAACGCGGCTACGCGAGAGAACGACCTGGCCTGGATGCGTCGCGTTGCCGCCGATTTCGACGTCGAGATCGTCGAGCGCGACGATCTCGCCATGGTTGCCGTACAGGGGCCCGAAGCTCGCGAGAAGGTGATCGACGTGCTCGACGCGCGCCAGGCCGAATCGCTCAAGCCCTTCCGCGCGACCAGCCACGGCGATTACTTCATCGCGCGAACCGGCTATACCGGCGAGGACGGTTTCGAGGTGCTGCTGCCCGCCGGAGAAGCAGCGGGCTTCTGGCAGGCCCTGGTCGAGGCCGGGGTGAAGCCCTGCGGCCTGGGTGCGCGTGACAGCCTGCGCCTGGAAGCCGGGCTCAACCTCTACGGCCAGGACATGGACACCACGACCACGCCGCTGGAATCCAACCTGGGCTGGACCGTGGCCTTCGACCCCGAAGACCGCGATTTCATTGGCCGCAAGGCCCTCGAGCGCCAGAAGGAAGACGGCGTTCCCCGGCAGCTGGTCGGACTGGTGCTCGGGCGCGGTGGCATCCCCCGCACCGGCGCGGTCGTCCACACCCCGGCCGGCGAGGGCCAGGTGACCAGCGGTGTTTTCGGACCCAGCACCCAGTGCCCGGTCGCCCTGGCGCGCATCCCCGCCGGCGAGTTCGACGAGGTGGAAGTCGAACTGCGCGGGCGCAAGCTGAGCGCCCGCGTGGTCAAGCCGCCGTTCGTGCGGCAGGGGAAGGTCCGCGTCTGACGACGCCGGCCGCGCCAGCGGCCGGCCTTAACCCACCGCTTCGAAGCGATTGGCCGAGCGATTCTTGCGCACCGTCTTCGGATCCCAGATGCGGCCGTTCATGGCGATCCACACGCCCGGCGGCAGCGCCTGGACGGCGCCGACGGCGCAGCCGATGTTGAACACCGCATCCGAGTCGATGAAGCGCGCGGGGTTGAGTGCGCCGGTCATCACGATCACGCGTTCGCCGACATCGCCCAGGGCGGCGGCGGTTTCGACCATCGTGTCGGTGCCGTGGGTGATCAGGAAGTGGCTGTCGTTGCTGGTCATGATGGCCTGGCGGATCAGGTCGCGATCCTCGTCGTTCATGTTCAGCGAGTCCTTGCGCAGCAGGGCGCGAATCTCCCAGTCGAAGGCAACGTTCATGGCCTTGAGGATGCGTCCGATCTCCGGTTCGCCGATCTGGTAGTCGGACTTGTCGTCGTAGTAGATCTTGTCGATCGTGCCGCCGGTGGTGAGGATGTTGAGCTTCTTCAAGAGGTCTTCCCGATGGTCTTACGAGTGAATGGTCGATGCGCGGGCTGCGCGAGCGTTCGGGTAGTATAGCGGCCATGAAAAGCGGCCTGAAAAGCGCCTGCCTGCTATGGCTTCTTGCGACCCTCGCGGGCCCGGCGCACGCACAAGCCCTGCCCGAGGACGTCCTGGCCCTTCACTGGCACCCGGCCACGGCAGATCGCGCCAGGAACCGGACGCTGGCGGCGGCCGCCTGGCTCGAGCGTGGCGAGGATTCGGCCGATTGGCAGCAGACGGTCGAGTCGATCTCGCTTCGCCTGCAGCCCGCCATGGAGCGGATCGGTCCGCTGCGGGTGTCGCTGGGCGACGGCCTGATGGCCTGGCTGGTGAGGCAGCGCGAGGTCAATCTCGGACAGTCCGGGGCCGGATTCCCCCAGCCCGCGTTGGGGGGGATCGGCGAATTGCTCGAGGCCGAGCACGCGGCCGGTGAGCTGGCCCGCAAGCGCGTCGTTGCCGCCTACCGGGCCGATGCGGTCTGGTCGCGGGTGGCCGAAGCCCTGGGAGAGGGGGGCAAAGCCGAGATCGAGGCATTTTGGGCCCCCCTCCTTGCCGAACTCGACGGCGACGCCGGTAACGGAACTGTCGTCGCCCACGCCCGCGGGCAGGCCGAACGTGTTCTCGCGCTTGCCGTCGCTTCCGAGGAGGCGGAGCGCATCCAAATCCACGATGCCGTTCTCCTTGCCGAAGCGCGCCATGCCTGGGAGACGGGACGATTGCTCGACGCCGTCTGGTCCGCTTTCGAAGCCCTGGCCCGCCTGACCCAGGTCGACGACCCGGCCAGCGGAATCGCGGCGGAGTGGTCGACCTGGCTGGAATCGATCGAGGGCGAGCAGGGCGCCGAATTGCGCCTGATCGACGTCGACCTGCCGGTGGTGATGGCACTGCTCGGCGATGCCGCCGACTACCTGGCCTCTCCCGGACACGCGTCCCAGTCGGCCATTGCCGAGCTGGCCGACGCCTACGCCCGCCTGGCGCTGTTCGCGCCTGACCTGGCCTTCTACCTGGACCAGCCCGTGCGCGAGGGCGTGCGGCGAGTGATCTCCACTTGCAATCCCGATCCGCTTCTCGTCGGTCCCCTGCCGCGCGAGGTGTTCGAGCGGTGCGCGGGCAATCTGGAGGACATGCTGGCCGGCGACCTGGGTACCGAGGAACTCGTCGGCGGCGCGCAGGGTCCGTTCGCGGCCGAGTTTCTCCGTCGCGAACTGGGGCTGGTGAGCTGGCAGCGGGCCGCCTATCTCGACGGTCACCTCAATTGGTTGCTCGAGGCCCAGTGCCAACCGCCGGAATGGATCAACGTGCTGGAGTGGTCGCTGCTCGCCGATCACCTGGTGCGCTGGGTCTCGCAGCGTCCGGTCTTCTTCACGGGCAGCGGCTGGCGCGATACCGTCGATCGCCTGGCCCAACAGATGCGGGATCAGGCCACGGCCCACGCCGAGTGGATCGATTGCGTCACGGGTCGCGGCAGCAGTCGTCGGGATCCTGTCGTTCGCCTGATCGCGCGGCATCGCGCGGCCTTGCTGGAAGTCGAGAATCTGCTGCTCGAGGCGCGGTCGTCTTTCTACGAAAACGCGACGCGGCCGGGCGCGGACATCGAACTGGACGGTCCGGCCGACCAGGTCACCGCCTACCGCCCCCAGGATCTGGTGATCGGGCCCTGTCCCGAGGCCAACACCTGCGGCGCGCGCGTCGAGCTGCCGGTCAGCCGCGCCTTGCTGGGCCTGTTCCCCAATGCCTACCTGCTGGCCGACCAGGTCGGCATGGGCGAGCTGCGCCTTTGCTACGACCAGGTCCGCTGGGTGGAGCGTTCCATGGAGCCGGCCCGCCGACGCGCGAGTCGCGTTGCGGACTATTTCGGCCGCCTGAGCTTCGACCTGGTCGGCACCTTCGCGGGCGACGGAGAAGCGCGCACGGTATTCCGCTATCGCCTGACCGACAGCGAGACGCGTCACTACCTGTTCGGTGCCGCCGACGAGGGGATCCTGACGGAAGATTGTCCGATCGATCGCGTCGGAGGCGCGGTAGCCAGCAATCTCCCCGAGGACCATCCCGGCCTGGTGCCGAATCGTCTGACTTATTTCACCAGCACCCCGACCACGCCCGAGGCCGAGCTGCTCGCCAATTGGGACCAGGGCGCGGAGTGGCGCGACTGGTTTGTCACCGGCCGCCGCGTCGAACCGGTCGAGGCCGCCGATCCGGCCGACATGGAGGTGGCCGTGCAGGCCGAACTGGCCGACCTCGTCAATCGCCGCGAACGGCAGTTGGTCGCGCCCCTGATCAATCCGCCCCGTGCGGGCGACGAGGATCCGCTGGTGCTGGCCATGTCGCGGGTTGCCGACAGCGCCGCCCTGCTGCGCCGCATGCTGGAGCTGCACTACCCGCGAATCATTCGCCAGCACGCGCCGATTCGCTCGATGCTGGCCGGCGAGGCCGGCCTGGTTACGCGTGATCGGGTACGCTTGCTGCGCGATCAGGGTGTGACCGCCAGCCGGATGCCGGGAATGGGCCTGGAGCGGGCCGAGCGGCTGCGCAGCGCCTGGCTGGACCTGCCTGGGGCGCTGCGCGAGCAGGGGCAGCGCGCGCCGGAAATAGACTACAGCCTGGAGCGGCTGTCGAAGCTGCAGCGCGAAATGGGGCAGTGAGTCGCGGGGCGTGCCCGGTCAGCGCTTGTCCGTACGGCCGAAGCGCAGCGAAGACATGGCCGTGAAGTAGATGCCGATCAGCACCACCTGGATCACGGCGGGAACCCGCGCAGCCGGATTGGCCCAGGCTTCCGACACGGCCAGACAGAAATGCACGAGCAGCAGGCCGCCGGCCACCACCAGGGCGTTTTTCCCGAGGCGCCAGACGAAGGGCAGCAGGGCCAGCAGCGGCAGGCCCATGATGGCGATGGCCATCCAGGGCGGCACGAGTTCGGGCGGCGCCAGCCAGCCGAACCACAGCGGCTGGAGCGCGATCAGGCCGAGCAGCGACCAGCGGCAGGCGCCCGGGCCCATCATGATGTTGCTCCGAGACGGCCGGCGGTTTCGGCCAGGCGGCGGCCGAGGGCACGGCACAGGCGTCGTTCGTCGTCGTCGAGGGCGCGATCGGAGTCGGTGCCGGCCACGTGGCTGGGCCCGTAGGGCGTGCCGCCGCTGCGGGTGTTGCTCAGTTCCGGCAGGGTGTAGGGCAGGCCGACGATGAGCATGCCGTGGTGGATCAGCGGCACCATCATGCTCAGCAGCGTGGCTTCCTGCCCGCCGTGCATCGTGGCCGTCGAGGCGAACACGCCGGCGGGCTTGCCGACCAGGGTGCCCGAGAACCATTCGCCGCCCGTGCCGTCGAGGAAATACTTGACCGCGGCGGCCATGTTGCCGAAGCGCGTGGGGCTGCCCAGGGCCAGGCCGTGGCACTCGGCCAGGTCCTCGCGCGTCACGCGAGCCGGGCCGCTCTCGTCGATGTCCCGGGCGGGCTCGTCGGCCGGCGAGACCGGGGGCACTGTGCGCAGGCGTGCCTGGCAGCCGTCGACCGACTCCACGCCGCGAGCGACTTCGCGGGCCATGTCGCGCGTGTTGCCGTGCACGGAATGGAAGAGGACGAGGATCTCGATCACGACAGGATGTCCCCGACGGCCTCGGGCGGACGCCCGATCCGGGCCTCGTCGCCGCGCACCACGATCGGACGCTGCAGCAGCTTCGGGTGGGCGCAGATCGCCTCGATGAGTGCCGTGTCGTCGAGCGATTCGTCGCCCAGGCCCAGCTCGCGGTATTCGGCCTCCCCGCTGCGGATGACTTCGCGCACGGAGACGCCGAGCCGCCGGATGATACGCTTGAGTTCATCGGGCGTCGGCGGTTGCTTGAGATACTCGACGATCTCGGGTTCGAGGCCGTGCTCGCGAATCAACGCCAGGGTCTGGCGGCTTTTGGAACAACGCGGATTGTGATAAATCGTGATGGACATGAAATCATCCGAGTCTCGCGACGAAGGGAAGGGTAGCGTACCCGCTCAGCCGGGCGTGTCAACGCAGCCGGCGCCCACCTGGCTGGACGCCTTCGGCGACCCCGGCTGGCTGCGCGCCTTCGGTGCCCACCTGTGGCGGCATTTCCGCGAGGATCGCAGCTTCGAGGCGGCGGCCTCGCTCAGCTACACGAGCCTGCTGGCGATCGTGCCGCTGATGGCGGTCATGCTGGGCGTGATCTCCGCCTTCCCGGTGTTCGACCAGTGGGCGAACGAGCTGGAGAGCTACATCTTCTCCAACTTCGTGCCGGCTGCCGGCGACGCCGTCCAGGAGCACCTCAACCAGTTCGTGGAGCGAACCGCCGGCCTGACGGGGGCCGGCACCCTGTTTCTCATCATTACCGCGCTGCTGCTGATGTCGACCATCGAGCGCAGCCTCAACCGGATCTGGCGCGTGGCCAAGCCGCGCGGGATCACCGGCCGCCTGCTGACCTACTGGTCGGTGCTCACGCTCGGGCCGCTGCTGATGGGCGGTTCGCTGGCGCTGACGTCCTACCTGGCCGCGCTGCCGCTGCTGGCGCCCGAGGCGGTCGGCGGCGTATTGCAGGAAGTCTTTCTCAGTGTCACGCCCTTCCTGGTCGCGCTGATCAGCTTCGCGCTAGTTTTCCTGGTCGTGCCCAACCGGCGCGTGCGCTTTCGGCACGCGCTGGCCGGTGCGTTCATTTCGGCGGTCCTGTTCGAGCTGGCCAAGTTCGGTTTCGTGCTGTACGTGACCCACTTCCCGACCTACGAAAAACTCTACGGCGCCCTGGCGGCCGTGCCCATCTTCCTGGTCTGGATCTACGTCTCCTGGGTGGTCGTCCTGCTCGGTGCAAGCGTGGCCGCGGCCCTGACCACCTTCAACTACCGCAAGAGCGACTGGCGCTGGTCGAGTCGGCACGAGCTGGTCCTGGCCATGCGCCTGCTGGGTCATTTCTGGCACGCGCAGCGCCAGGGGCGCGCACTGTCGCAGCCCGATCTCCTCTCGCGCGAACCGGCGGCGAGCGATTCGCAGATCGGCCGCATCCTCGGCTGGTTCCACAAGGCGGGATTCATCCATGCCGACGACAACGGCGACTGGCTGCTCTCGACCGATCTCGAGGACGTCACGCTGGGGGAACTCTACCGAGCCGGTCCGTTCATACTTCCCATCGGCGAATTGCGGTCGGTGCCCGTGGAAAGCCACTGGGATCGCGCCCTGGTCGAGAGTCTCGCCGCCGTCGACGAGGCCGGGCGACCCGCCATGAACCGAACGGTCAAGTCACTGCTCAAGTTCCAGCGAGGAGAACATTCATGAGGATTGCACTGTTTGCGCTGACCCTTCTGGCCGGGCCGGCGCTCGCCGAACTGGACTTCGAGCTGCCCGCGCTCGACGGGGAGTCCCAGCGCCTGTCCGACTACCGGGGGCAGTGGGTGGTGGTCAACTTCTGGGCGACCTGGTGCAAGCCTTGCCGCAAGGAGATTCCCGATCTGTCCGAGCTTCACGACAGCCGCGACGACGTCACGGTGCTCGGACTGGCTTTCGAGGATACCGAGCCGGCGGATTTCGAGGCCTTTCTCGAGTCCTACCCGGCCAGCTATCCCATCCTGGTCGTGGATGTCTACGACCCGCCGGCCGACCTGGGTCCGCCGCGCGTGTTGCCGACCACGCACCTGATCGACGGCAGCGGGGCGCTCGTCGAGACCTGGCTCGGACCGGTCACCAGCGGAATGATCACGGAGTGGATCGATGAGCGAGAGTGATACGCGAAAGTGGCTGATTTCCGGACGTGTCCAGGGGGTGTTCTTCCGCGAGTCCACGCGCCGCCAGGCTGAACCCCTGGGCCTGTCGGGCCACGCGCTCAACCTGGCCGACGGCCGGGTCGAGGTCGTCGCCTCCGGCCCCGCCTCGGCGCTCGACAAGCTCGAGCGCTGGCTGCAGGACGGACCCGAGGCCGCGCGCGTCGACAGCGTGGAGCGCGCCGAGGCGCCGGCATCGGTTTCGCGGGGATTCTCGACGGGCTGAGGCGCCGCAAGGCCGCCGTTATTGGGTACTCGGAAACGAAACCGGCCGGCGCAGTGGCCGGCCGGTCGCGGTTCGCGTCTGATCGGGCGGTTTACTGCTCGATCGTGTCGAAGGGCCTGCGCGGCCCGCCCGAATCGCGGTTCACGGTGAAGCCGCGGTTGCGCGTTTCCAGGACGGCCATGCGGCCCTGGTCGAGCAGCTGCACTTCACGCACCTCGAACGGTGCGGAAAGACCGGACTCCAGCACCAGGTCGGCGGGAACGTCCAGCCGCAACTGGCCATTGCCCGGTTCGAGCACGGCGGCGGTCTGCGCCATCGCGAGCGGGCGCAGCGTGCCGTCCTCGGCCGTGCCCCAGACCTGCCCCGAAACCTGGTAGCGGCCACCCGCCGCGACTTCCACGCCCAGGTCGATCGCCAGGCCAGCATCGCCGTGGCTGTCGATGCGGTCGGTCAGCCTGGCCGTGGGTGCGGCGATATTCAACGCCACCTTGAGGTCGCGTCGGATCATGTTGTCACCCTGGCGGCCCTGCAGGTAGGCGTGGACTTCGTAGAGGCCCTCGCCGGCGTCCGGCAGGTCGTGCGGCGCCATGCCTTTCAGGCCGAAGCCCTCATCGGTGACCTCCAGGGGCCAGGAATGCGCGGCGTCCGGGCTGACCAGCACGGCCTGGATCGAGTCGGGCGCAAAGCGCTCATCACCCTTGACCAGGCCGACGTCGAGCGCGATGTCGTTGCCGGCCAGGTAGTTGTGATGGTTCGCCGCGAGCCGGCCCACCCACTGGCTTTCGGGCTCGAAGACGTGAACGACCAGCGCTTGCCCGGCCGACACGCCGGCCATCTGGAGGCGCAGGGCGTCGGGCTGGCCCTGCCGCGGCAGCTGGAAGGCCAGCGTGTCGGCGGGGACGGCCATACCCTGGGCCTGGAGGTCCGAACCGTCCAGCACTTCGATGCCTCCGGCCCCGGCGGTATGCGACAACTGCATGCCGTCGAGGCTGACCTGCAGACGCCCGGCATCGAGCATCAGCCCGGTGTCGGCGTGCAGGGCGGAGATCCGGACGATGGCGCCGGCCGAACTCAGGGGGAGTTTCAGCCCCTGTTGCAGGCCGCGCCCGGTGGTATCGACCCAATACTCCCGGCTTTCCATGGCGGGTCCCGAAGGTGCCGGGGCGCTGCGGTCGATGGTCAGCGGCCAGGCATAGCTGACCGGCTGCGACTCGACGTGCCGGCTCGGCGGCGCGGCCGGAACGGTCGCCGGCAGGCTCTCGATGCGAAGATCGTCGCCGCCCGGCGGCGCCCATTCGGCCGGCCCGGCAGCGGAAGCGGTGCCTGCGGCCAGCGCGAGGGCCGGCAGCAGGGCGGAGATGGTGGTGAACTTTTTCATGTCGGCTCCCATTCGGTTCACAGGTCGTTGCGCAGGATGGTGTCGAGACCGAAGCAGTCCCGGCGGCTCTGGTGGTGCGAGAGCACGCGATCGCTGTTGGTGCGCCAGTGGTCGTAGAACCACAGCGAACCGGCGCCGTCCTGGCTGGAACACTCCAGGAAGCCGTCTGAGCAGTCGTCGAGCCAGTTCTGGGTGATTTCCAGGCCGACCTGGTACTGGTAGCCGCCGCAGTAGGCGTTACCGCTGAAGATTCCGGACTTGACGTCTGTGCCGACGACGTTCCAGAAGCCGACCGGCAGCGACGGCCGACCGGCCGTCCCCAGCAGCCAGTTGGCGTTGTAGCTCTGCATCCAGCTTTGCTGCTGCATGCGCACCGCATCGCTCTGGTAGCCCAGCAGCCATCCCAGCGAGGCCTCGAACACGTTGCCCTGCATGACCGCGTCGGCCAGCGGCGTGCCCAGGCTGGAGGGGGCGACGGCGTTGACCCAGCGGATGGAGTCGATGATCGCCGGGTAGCGGCTGTCCCAGGTGGGGTTCGACAGGATCCAGCGCATCACGTTGCCGCCGTTGGAGTGGGTGATGACGACCAGGTCGTCGATGCCGCGGCTGGTGATGAAGTTGTGGAGTTGGCCGGCCAGGCAACCGGCCGCGCCGGAGGTCCACATGTATTCCTCGAACTGGCAGTTGATCACCACGTAGTTCGAGCTGTTGGGCAGGCCCTGGCGGACCGAGTTGACCATGTCGCCGGTCCAGTAATCGTTGTAGGCGTCGGATTGATTGCCGGTGCCGTGCACGAAGGCCACGCCCGTGGCGCTCCATACGGAACCGAATGTCAGTAGCGCAAGAAGCGCCACGACGATTCGCATCATTCGGGTCATGCGGGATCTCCTCTCTTTGATTGTGGTTACAGTCCCCTTCTTGACAATAACCCACTTGTGTGACGCGATTCAAATCGCGCCCTCGGCAGTGAGAGTGCATGCCGGTTCGGCTCAGAAAAGGCTGGCCTGGAAAACGGGCCGGAAGCTGCGGCGGTGAGCGGGACAGGGCCCGTGGGCCTCGAGCGCGGCCAGGTGGGCGGCGGTCGGGTAGCCCTTGTGGCGGTCGAAGCCGTAGTGCGGCCACTGCTCGTGCAACTCGAGCATCAGCGCGTCGCGGTGCACCTTGGCCAGGATGCTGGCCGCGGAGATGGCGCGGTCGAGGCCGTCGCCCCCGACCACGGTCTGGACCGGCCAGGGCAGTTCGGGCGAGCGGTTGCCGTCGATCCGGACCAGGACCGGGTCGGTGCCGAGCGCATCGAGCGCCCCGCGCATCGCCCGGAAGGTGGCCTGGAGGATATTGAGTCGGTCGATGTCGGCCGGCTCCACGACCGCGATGCCCCAGGCGATCGCGCGTTCGCGCACGGCGTCGGCCAGGAATTCGCGGCGCGGCGCGGAGAGCTTCTTGGAATCCGCCAGTCCGCTGATGGGCCGATGCGGATCGAGGATCACGGCGGCGGCGACGACCGGACCGGCCAATGGCCCCCGACCTGCCTCGTCGACACCGGCGACCGGCCCGCTGCAGACGTCAACCGTCGCCATGACCGATCAACTCGAGCAGGGCCCGGGCGGCGTTGTCGCTGGCGCCGGCCGCCAGTTCGCGTCGACACCGGCCGGCCGCTTCCTGGTAGGCCGACAGGCGGGAGGCGTCGTCGATCCAGGCCAGTGCTTCGCGGCCGAGGGCTTCCGGCCGCGCCTGTTCCTGCACGAATTCCGGCACGAGCGCACGGCCCTGCAGGATGTTGGGCAGGGCGATGAACTGCGAGCGCACCAGTCGAAGGCCGCGCAGCAGCCAGTAAGTGGCCGGCGCCAGCCGGTAGTAGACCACCAGCGGGCATTCGAGCAGGAAGGCTTCGAGTGTTGCGGTGCCCGAAGCGCTGATCGCGGCGCCGGCGTCGGCCAGGCCTTCGCGCGTTTGGGCACATTCGATCCGTACACCCGCCCGGTCGAGCGACTCGCCGGCCAGGTCTTCGACCAGGGGGCGATGCGCCTCGCGGGCCAGCAGCATGGTCAGCTGCAGTTCCGGCCGCTGTTTGCGCAACCAGGCGGCCGTCTCGCCCAGCAAGGCAGCGTGGCGCTCGATCTCGCCGCGGCGGCTGCCGGGCAGCAGGGCGATTCGCGGCGGGCGATCGTCGTCGGCGGCCCGGCGCTGCTCGAGCAGGGGCGGTGAGGCCGAGATTTCGTCGGCCAGCGGGTGACCGACGAAGCGGCTGGCCAGGCCGTGCGCCCGGAACAGGGCCGGTTCGAAGGGGAACAGCGTCAGCAGCAGGTCGGTGGCGCGGGCGACCGAGGCGGCCCGGCCGGGGCGCCAGGCCCAGACCGTGGGCGCGACATACTGCACCGTGCGCTGGCCGCGGCGGCGAAGCTGACGGGCGAGCCCGAGGTTGAAATCGGGCGCGTCGATGCCGACGAAGGCGTCCGGCCGCCACTCCAGGATGCGCTGCCTGAGCCGACGGCGGAACCGGAACAGTCGCGGCAGGTGCTTGAGCACTTCGGTGAGGCCCATGACGTTGAGTTCGTCGAGGTCGAACCAGGCCTCGACGCCGGCCGCTTGCATGGCCTCGCCGGCCACGCCCGCCAGTTGGATATCCGGTTGCCGCTCGCGCAGCCTTGCCGCCAGGCTCGCGCCGAGGGCGTCCCCGGATGCCTCCCCGGCGACCAGGACGATCCGCGGCGGGCGAGCGCTCACGACGATCGCTTCAGCGCAGCAGGCCGCGCTGGCTGTTTTCGATCGACTCGATCATCAGCGCCAGCTCCGGTTGCTCGTCCACCCGCGAACGCAATGCGGCGATCGCCTCGTCGCGGGGCAGGCCCTTGCGGTAGATCAGGCGGAAGGCCTCGCGGATGTTGCGCACCTGGCCGGTGTCGAAGCCACGGCGCTTGAGGCCCTCGGCGTTGATGCCGCGCGGGCGCGGCGGCTGGCCCGAGACCATGACGTAGGCGGGCACGTCCTGGTTGACGCCGCCGTACATGCCGAGAAAGGCATGCGCGCCGATGCGGCAGAACTGGTGGGCGCCGGAATAGCCGGCGAAGATCACCCAGTCGCCCACGATGACGTGGCCGGCCAGGGTCGCGCCGTTGGCGAAGATGGTGTGCGAGCCCACCTGGCAATCGTGCGCGACGTGGCAGTAGGCCATCAGCCAGTTGTCGTCGCCGATCCGGGTCACGCCGATGTCGTCGGAGGTGCCGCGGTTGATGGTCACGTATTCGCGGATGGTGTTGTCGCGACCGATCTCCACGGCGGTGTCTTCGCCGGCGTACTTCTTGTCCTGGGGCGCTTCGCCGATCGAGGCGAACTGGTAGATGCGGCAGTTCTCCCCGATGCTCGTGCAGCCGCTGATGACCACGTGCGGGCCGATCCAGCAGTTGTCGCCGATGACCACGTCGGGGCCGATCACGCTGTAGGCGCCGACGCTGACGTTGTCGCCGAGTCGAGCCCCTTCCTCGATGATGGCGGTGCGGTGGATCATGGCGTCGGGTCGGGTCGGGCGGCGCAGAGCAGTTCCGCGCTGGCCACGGGCTTGTCGTCGACCAGCGTGGTGGCCTCATAGACGCCCATGTTGCGCATCAGCCGTTTCTGGGTGACGTCGAAGACGAGCTGGTCGCCGGGCACGACGATGCGGTTGAAGCGCGCCTTGTCGATCTTGACCAGGTAATAGAGGCGGTTGTCGCCGCCGGTCGCCTCGCGGGCGAGATGCGCCAGGCAGCCGGCCGCCTGGGCCATCGCCTCGAGCAGCAGCACGCCGGGCATCACGGGGTGACCCGGGAAATGCCCCTGGAAGAAGGGCTCGTTGATGGTCACATTCTTCAGCGCCCGGATGCGGGGCGGATCGTCGAGCGTGTATTCCAGCACCCGGTCGACCAGGAGGAACGGGTAGCGGTGCGGCAACAGTTCGAGAATTTTCTCGATATCTACCTGTGTGGTGTCGTTCATCGTTTCTTTGCTTGATGGTTCAGGATTGGTTTCGCTCCAGCCGGCGCAGGCGACGAACCCAGTCGTCGAGTTGCCCCAGCCGGACCAGGATTCGTTTCCAGCGGGCGTGTGGCCGGGCGGGAATGCCCGAGCCGTACTCACCGGGTTCGGTGATCGAGTCCAGCACCGTGCTCATGGCGGTCACGATCACTTTGTCGCAGATGTTCAGGTGGCCGCCGATACCGCAGGCGCCCGCGATCATGCAATAGCTGCCGATGCGGGTGGAGCCGGCGATGCCGACGCAGCCCGCGATGGCCGTGTGTGCCCCGATGCGGACATTGTGGGCGATCTGGACCTGGTTATCCAGGCGCACGTCCTCGGCCAGTACGGTGTCCTCGATGGCGCCGCGGTCGATGGTGGTGTTGGCGCCGATCTCGCAGTCGTCGCCGATGACCACCGTGCCCATCTGCGGCACCTTGATCCACTGTCCCGCGTCCATCGCCAGGCCGAA
>JAZBPT010000112.1:0-3150 GCA_036351755.1 Wenzhouxiangella sp.
ATGGGCCGCCGGGGTCTGTCGAAGATCAAGTCGCTGCTGATGGGAAGCGTGAGCAGCAAGGTCGCGGCACACGCTCCGGGTCTTGTGACCGTGGTTTAGGTTTGACCCGTAAATAATTGCTTTTATAGTTTTTATGCCCGCTGCACGTTGACGATGACGTGGTGGGCATCGCCGTCGTCGAGGAAGTCGATCATCTGGCCTTCGATCTTTCGATCGTCGACTTCGATCCGGACCTTGCGCTCGGCTCCGGCACTCTGGCGGTATTCGATGACATAGGGTGATGCCCCGGCCTGGATGGTGACGCGGCATCGGTCCCAGCCCGGCGGCAGGCAGGGGTCGATCAGCAGCCGCTTGCCCTGGCGCTTGAGCCCGAATACGGACTCGATCGCGCCGCGCCAGGCCCAGGCGGCCGCGCCGGTGTACCAGCTCCACCCTCCCCGGCCGCGGTTGTCGCCCTGGCTGTAGACGTCTCCGGCAAGCACGTAGGGCTCCAGGCGGTAGTGCCGGGCCTCCGATTCGCTGGCGCTTCGCTTGATCGGGTCGAGAATGCCCAGCAGGCGCTCGACCTGGTCGGACCATCCCAGGCGCGCCGCCGCCCACAGCGCCCAGGTCGCTGCGTGCGTGTACTGCGCACCGTTCTCGCGGATGCCCGGCGGATAGCCGCGGATGTAGCCCGGATCGTGCTGCATGCGGTTGAACGGCGGTCGCAGGAGCTGGATCAGCCGGGCGTCGTCGTCGACGAGCTGCTCCAGCGCGGACGCCATGGCGGTCGCGGCGCGCTCGGGCGGATTGACGGGCCCCAGCACCGACCAGGCCTGAGCGATCAGGTCGATGCGACACTCCTCGTTGTCTTCCGATCCCAGCGGCGTGCCGTCGTCGAACCAGGCGCGAAGGTACCAGCGGCCGTCCCAGGCGTGCTTCTCGATCCGCCCAAGCAGCAACTGGGCCAGTTGGCGAAATTGCCCGGCGCTTTCGGCCTGCTCGCGGGCGTCGCAAATGCGGGCGAAGTCCTCGAGCACGCGAACCAGGAACCAGGCCAGCCACACGCTCTCGCCTCGGCCGGTGGTGCTGACGCGGTTGAAGCCGTCGTTCCAGTCGCCGCTGCCGATCACCGGCAGGCCGTGGGGACCGACCATGCTGGCGCGGTCGATGGCCCGGCAGCAGTGGTCGAAAAGGCTCGCCCGGCGCTCGCTCTGGCCGAACTCGGCGTAGCGCTCCACTTCGCCGGCAGCCAGCGGTGCGCCGTCGAGCCAGGCCACCGGCTCGTCCAGGATGGCGCGGTCGCCGGTGGCCTCGACATACTGCGCGGTCACGAACGGCAGCCACAGCAGGTCGTCGGAGCAACGCGTTCTCACGCCCCTCAGCGGCGATTCGTGCCACCAGTGGAGCACATCGCCTTCCGGGAACTGTCTCGAGGCGGCGCGCAGGATCTGCGTCCGGGCGGCTTCCGGCGCCAGCCAGGTCATGGCCATGACGTCCTGCAACTGGTCGCGGAATCCGAACCCGCCGCTGGACTGGTAGTAGCCCGTGCGCCCCCACAGCCTGGAGGTGATCGCCTGGTAAGGCAGCCAGTGGTTGTAGAGCAGGTTGAAGGTGTTATCCGGCGTTTCGACCTCCACGGCCGAGAGTAGACGTTGCCAGCGTTTGCGGCTTCGTTTGCGGCTGTGCTCGTTGTTCGCCGACTCGATGTAGCGCTCGGCCAGCGCCAGGGCCGACTCGCGGGTGGCGCCGTGGCCGATCACGAAGTGCACGACGCGTTCCTCGCCCGGCGGCAGGTCCAGGTGAACCTGCAGCGCCGCGCAGGGATCGCTGCCGGCCGCCAGTGAGCCGCTCAGTCCGATCCGCCACAGCGCCGCGGGTTGATCGAGACTGCCGCCCTGCCCCAGGAATTCGCTGCGGTCGGTGGTGAAACCGTGGATCGGCAGATCGCTGGCGACGAAGGCGTGCCCCTTGCCGGCGAAGCGGTCGTAGCGGTTGCTGGCCAGCAAGGCATGGCGCTCGAGGTCCAGGTCGCAGTCGAGATGCAGCGCGGTGTCGCCGCGGCGGTTGCCCAGCACCCATTCGAGATAGCAGGTGGCCGTCACCCGCCGCGTCCAGTCGCAGCGATTGACCAGCGACAGACGGCAGATCTTGACCGGATCGGTCGCGTCGACGTGAATGTCCAGGACCTGTTCGAGGCCGCTGTCGTGGCGGACGAAGCGACTGTAGCCCGGGCCGTGGTGCACCCGGCTGGCGCCCGGACCGGGCCGAGGCCCCGGCGTGGGCGTCCAAACGCGCCCGGTCTCCTCGTCGCGCAGGTAGATGACCTCGCCGGAGGGATCGGTCACCGGATCGTCCGGCCAGGCGGTCAGGCGGTACTCGCTGCTGTTGCCCGCCCAGCTGAAGCTGCTGCCCGATTCGGTCACCAGGGTGCCGAAGTCGGGATTGGACAGCACGTTGGACCAGGGCGCCGGCGTGTGCTGCCCGGGCTCGAAGTGCATGATGTATTCGCGGCCGTCGGCGCTGAAGCCGCCGATGCCGTTGTCGCAGACGAGGTCATCGGGTCGTGCCAGTGGCGCGATGATGCCGTCGACATCGCGCTCGTCGCGCGACGGGACCAGCGGCGGCAGGCGGGCCGGCTTCGCGACCTGCAGCTGGCCGTGCAGGTCGGGCCGGTCGAGGTCGAGCACGACGCTGGCGGCGGCCAGCAGCGCGCGGCGCTGGTCGGCGGAAAGCTCGCGCCCGGGGATGACGGTGACCTGGCCGAGCAGCACGCGCTGGGTCCGCGTGCGCACCGACTCGACCAGCTCCTGCAGGCGGTCCCGGCCGGTCTGCTCGTAGCCGCCGGCCATCTCGTCGATCAGCAGCAGGTCCGAGCGCAACTGCCGCCCGGAAATGAAGGTGTGGGCCCGGACCAGGCGTTCGATCTGCTCGAGGTTGCCGCGGTTGCTGACCAGGCCGGTGATGATGGGCCAGTCGCCCGAGATGCCGCGCGACCAAAGCAGCGACTGCAGCGGTTCGTCGGTGCGTTCACCCGAATGCCGCCATTCCGGTTGCGGTTCGAGCATGGCCGACATCAGCTGCATGGCGAACGGCACCTCGCCGGGCGGCATCTGCAGGTGGTGCAGTTCCAGCGCGGACTGCATGCGGGCCTGTTCGAACAGCCAGCTG
>JAZBPT010000113.1:0-5998 GCA_036351755.1 Wenzhouxiangella sp.
CGAGCACCTGGGCCTGGCCGCCGGCGTACCGGTCATGGCTGCGGGCGCCGACAAGGCCTGCGACCTGGTCGGCGCCGGCGTCACCGACCGCCACGCCGCCTGCATCAGCTTCGGCACGCGCTCGACGGTGAGCGTGCACAGCGCGCGCTATTTCGAGGCCAAGCCGCCGATGCCCGCTTTCCCGGCCGCCCGCCACGGCTACTTCATGGTCGAGTCGGCCGTGCCGCGCGGGTTCTGGATGGTGAGCTGGTTCAAGGATCAGTTCGGGCTCGAAGAGCGTCAGCGCGCCGAGGCCGCCGGCGTGACCGCCGAATCCCTGCTCGACGAACTGGTGGCCGACGTGCCGCCGGGCTCGCTGGGCCTGATGCTGCAGCCCTACTGGGGCAACGACATCGACTCCGGGCCCGAGGCGAAGGGCTCGATCATCGGCTTCGGCGACGTGCACACCCGCGCCCATCTCTACCGCGCGCTGCTCGAGGGCGTGGCCTACGAGCTGCGCCACGGCGCCGAGCGCATCGAGCGCCGCTCGAGCCGTCGATTGCAGGTGCTGCGCGCCTGCGGCGGCGGGGCGCGTTCGGACACGGTGATGCAGATCACCGCCGACATCTTCGACTGCCCGGTCGAGCGCCCGCATACCGTCGAGACCTCCGGCCTGGGCGCGGCGGTGCTGGCCGCCTACGGCCTGGGCTGGTACCCGAGCGTGCGTGTGGCCACCAACGAAATGACGCGCGTCGGCCATCGCATCGAGCCGGACAAGGACAACCACGCCGTCTACGAGAAGCTCTACCGGCGCGTCTACCGGCGCCTGTACAAGCGCCTGGCGCCGCTCTACCGCGACATCCGCGAGATCACGGGCTACCCGGACTAGCCCCACTTGGGGCCAACTTCTGCATTCCGCGGATGCCGCCGCGGAAGCTCCAGGCCCGGAAACCCTCCCGCTGCATCGCTTCGGCCAGCCAGGCGCTCTTGAGCCCGAATTCGCAGACCAGCAGGTAGTCGCGATCCTTCGGCAGGGCGCCGGCGAAACGGCAGGCGCGGTCGAAGTCGAGCTGGATCGATTCGGGCCATGACCAGTTCGCGTGCGCCTGCTCGTCGCGCAGGTCGATGACCGCCACGTCGTCCGGAACGTGATCCAGCGAGGCCTCGTCGCGCCGCGGGGTCGCGAAGGCCTCGCGCTGGATCCCCTCGGCCTCGTCGACCAGGCGGTCGATCAGATCCGTATCGAGGCGCGCCTCGAGCCGGTCCAGGGCGCCGGCGTGCGCGCCGGTCACCGGACGGCCGCCGTCGAGCGCGCAGAACTCCGCGTTGCCGGCGCTGGCCTCGAAGGTGCCGATCTCGCGGGCGCGCTCGAGGATGGCTTCCTTGTTGAGCCCCACCAGCGGTCGCAGGATGGGCAGTTCGGTGCGAGCACCAATGGCGCCCAGGTTGGCCAGGGTCTGCGAGGACACCTGGCCAAGCGCCTCGCCGGTGACCAGGGCCCCGGCCTTGCTGCGGCGCGCCAGGCGGTCGGCGGCGCGCATCATCAGTCGCTTGATCATCGCCTGCCAGTAGTCGCCGCGGGTGTGGGCGCGAAGCTCGGCGACCACGGGCCGGAAGTCGACCACGAACAGCCGCGCCCGCGATCCCGCCAGCCAGCGCCGCTCCAGCTCGGTGAGCACGCGCTGCACCCCGGCAACCTGCTCCGGGCCGGCCAGGTCGAACAGCACGAAGTCCATGTCCAGCCCGCGCAGCAGCAGCTGCCAGGCGGCCACGGCCGAGTCGAATCCACCCGAGATCAGGGTCAGCGCACGGCCCTCGGTGCCCAGGGGCAACCCGCCGGGGCCGGGCACGGGGTTGCCGAACAGCACGGCGTCGTCGCGCCGGATTTCCACGTGCACGGCGACTTCCGGATCGTCGAGGTCGACGCGACCGCCGGCCTCGACCAGCGCCGCGCCGAGGCGCCGCGCGACGCCGGCGCTGAGTTCGCGTGGAAGGCCGTTGCCTACGCGCCTGGGCCGCACGGCGAAGCGCCGGTCCTTCACGTCGCCGGCGAACAGTTCCGTGCCCGCCTCGACGATGTCGTCGAGCGACGTCCATTCCAGCGCGTGCGCCGCGCGCACCGACTGCACGCCGAACACACGGGCGAGCACGGGCGCGGCGTCGGCCGGCACGTCGTGAATATCGATGCGGTCGCGGCTGTCGGCAATGCGCGATTCGAAGCCCTCGCGCTCGAGCGCGGCCTTGAGATTGCTGCGCAGCCGGCGCTGGAAGCGTCGCCGCGTGTGTGAGGACTTGGTCGAGATCTCGCCGGACAGGGTCAGCGACAACAGCGGCTGCAGTTCGGGCCGGGTGGACATGATCGGGGCGGAAAGTGAATCTGCCTTATCAGGTGGGGCGGCGTGAAAGAAACGTCAAGGTGCCGCGCCGGGCGATGCGGCTCACGCCATGACGTCTTGACGTTTTGACGTCATAGCGCCAAACTTGAATTGCGCCAACCCGTGGGGTGCCCCAATGCCGGAACCGACCAAACGTTCGACCATCTATTTCGACCCCCAGATCCATGCCGCGTTGAGGCTCAAGGCCGCTCACGGCGGTCGTTCGATTTCCGAGATCGTCAACGAGGCGGTTCGGGCGGCGCTGGCCGAAGATCAGGAGGACCTTTCCGCCTTCGAGGACCGCGTCGGTGAACCCACCATGAGCTACGAGGCCCTGCTCGAGGACCTCAAGGCGCATGGCCAGATTTGAACTGGCATTCCGAAGGTCCGTAGCCAAGGATTTGCGGCGCATCCCGAAGCGGGACGTCAAGCGAATCCTGCAGCGCGTCGAATCGCTTCGCGACGACCCGCGTCCGGCGGGCTGCGAAAAGCTTTCCGGACAGGAGCGCTACCGGATTCGCCAGGGCGTATACCGCATCCTCTACGAGATTCTTGACCGCCGCTTGATCGTTACGGTGGTGAAGGTCGGGCATCGCAAGCAGGTCTACAGGCCTTGAGCCGTGAGTTCTTCGAAAGCCTTCCCTTCCCCGGCCTGATTGCCGACGCGATCCTGGTCGTCCACGCCCTGTTCGTGGTCTTCGTGGTCGGCGGACAGGTGCTGGTGATGATCGGCTGGGCGCGGGGCTGGGACTGGGTGCGCGAGCCCTGGTTCCGCTTCACGCACCTGGCGCTGATCGCCTTCATCGTCATCCAGACCTGGCTGGGCGAACTCTGCCCGCTGACCGTCTGGGAAGGCTGGCTGCGCGAGGCTGCCGGCCAGTCAGCATACGGCCAGAGTTTCATCCAGTACTGGCTGGGCAACCTGCTTTTCCTCGACCTGCCCTGGTGGGTGTTCCAGGTCGTCTACACCGCCTTCGGCGTGGTGGTCGTGGTCAGCTGGGTGCACTTTCCCCCGCGCCGGCGCAGGTAGTCGTCCCGGCCCTCGAGCCGGGACCTCCCAGGATTTTGCAGCCTACAGCGATACGGCGATCCCGCGCAGCGTGTCGGCCAGGGCCTCCAGCCGCTTTCGGGTTGCGCCCTCGGCGCGGGCGGCCTGCCCGGCCACGACGCTGGCGGCTGAATCGAGGTCTTCGAGCAGCTCGGCATCGCGCTCGCCGGATTCGCTGCGAGCTAGCACCTCGTCGAGCATCGCGCGCTGCTCGACGGTCAGCGTGTCGCTGCGCTCGAGCTGGTCGAGGTAGGCGCGGGCGACCACCGGCGTGTCGGGCCAGTCCAGGCGGGTCTGCGTCTGCGGGTTGAACAACTCGCCGTCGATGGCGGCTTTCCCTGCGGCGATCTCGTTTTCGCTGAGGTGCTCGCTGGGCAGCAGCTCGAACACGTCGATGCCGCGGGCGATCTCGGTGCCGTAGATGCGTCCGTCGTACCAGTAGGTCGACCAGTAGCCGCCCATCGTCAGTTCATCGCCGTTGACCGGGCCGCGATCGAAAAAGGCGATCTCGAATGGCTCGGACGAGTCGGTGAAATCGACGATCGAGATCCCGCCCTGGTACCAGGCCTGCGCGAAGATGTCGCGGCCGGGCACCGGGATGATCGAGCCGTTGTGGGCCACGCAGTTTTCTTCCTCGGACTGCGGGGCGGGCATCTTGAAGTAGCCGCCGGCGACCAGTTCGCCGTCGACGATGTCGTAGATGGCGTCCGCGCCCCAGTCGAGCGGATCGGAGGCCCGGCAGCGCGGCCGGCTGCCGCCGCCCCACTCGTCGGTGAACAGCACCTTGGTGCCGTCGTTATTGAAGGTGGCCGAGTGCCAGTAGGCGAAGCCGGGGTCGACCACCTCGTCGATGCGCTTGGGGTTCATCGGGTCGGAGATGTCGAAGATGATGCCGTTGCCCGAGCAGGCGCCGGCGGCCAGCTGCTTTTCGGGAAACACGGTGATGTCGTGGCAGTGGTCGGTCTGGTTGGTTTCCTGGGTGTCGTCGCCGTGGTCGCCGCCGGCCCACAGCCCCGCCAGGTTGCCTGTCTCGGCGTCGGCGAAGACCGCCGGGCTGTCGACGATGCGCGCATCCTGCGGGCGGTCGACCGGGATCTCGACGATGTCGATGCGGAACAGCGCGGTGCGCTCGTCGCCGTAGCGGCGCGTGTCGACGCAGCCTTCCATCTCTTCTTCCTCGCGCACCGGGGCGGTGCCGGAGTTGTAGACGATCAGCGAGCTGCCCGGCGAGCCGTCGCCGGAGACGATGGTGTGGGTGTGCGAGCCGCGGCAGGTCTGCACCTGGCCGACCTGCACCGGGCGGGTCAGGTCGGAGATGTCGAAGATGCGCAGGCCGCGGAAGCGTTCGTCGCTGACCTTGCCGGCCACGCCCATCAGGCCGCAGTCGACGCGGGCGCGCATGTCCTGCACCGACATGATCAGCAGGTCGCCGGCGATCGAGACGTCGCCCTGGCCGCCGGGGCAGACCACCGAGCTCATCAGTTCGGGGATGTCGCCGCTGATGTCGTAGACGTTGAAGCCGTGATAGTTGCCGGCGACCATCACCTTGTCGGTGAAGGCCATGTCCGTGTTCGAGAAGCTCAGCAGCGAGGGACGCGGCTTGCCGTCGTTCGGGCGGCTGTCATCGCCTTCGCTTTCATCGCCGGCACCCGCTTCGTCGCCGGCTTCGGCGGCCTCGTCCTCCTTTTCTTCTTCCTGGTCTTCGTCGTCCGCCTCGTCTTCGTCGTCACGCGGGATCGGACGGCCCGCCGGGTGTTCGGGGTCGAAGAAACCGTCGGGCTTGGGCAGGGCGGCGACCCGTTCCAGGTTGGAGATCGCCTCGCCGGCATCGCGGAAGCCGGCGGCCAGCCCCACGCGCGGGTCCGGGGAGAAGCCGGCCAGCATGGCGGTCATGCGCTCGATCTCCGATTCCTGGTCGTTGACGATATCGGTGGCGAACTCGTAGAGCACGGGATCCTGGGCCGAGCCGCGGGTTTCGAGCAGTTCGTCGACCATGGTGATCGCGCCCTGGTGGTGCTCGATCATCAGCTGCAGGTAGAGGCGGTCGAAGTCCGGGCCGCTGGCCGCTTCCAGTTCGGCCATCTCCTCCGGGCTGGCCATGCCGGCCATGTCGTGATGAGTGTGCATGGCGTGGTGCGCGGACGGATCGGGCACGTCCTCGCCGCGCTCGCGCAGCCATTCCTGCATGAACGCGATCTCGTCGGTCTGCGATGCGGTGATGCGTTCGGCCAGTTCGGTCATCTGGTTGCGGCCGGTGCGATCGGCCACCAGTTCGGACATCACCAGGGCCTGGTGATGGTGCGGAATCATGTCCGCCATGAAGGTCACGTCGGCTTGCGAATAGCCGATGCCGGCCAGGTCGGTGGCCTCCTCGGCGCTGATCGTGCGGCTGGCCTCGCCCGGCTTGCCGGGCTGGATGATCGGCGCCTGGGCCATGGCGGCGGGCATCAGGCCCACTACGACAACAAGGGCGAAAACCATGGCGCAGAGGGGTTGGAATGGCTTCGAAACTGCGGGCATCGGGTGCTTCCTGGAACGGGACGAGCCGCAGAATCTAGCAGATTCATGGCGACGGGGTGTCGGCGGGCTCGACACG